>OZ245995.1:5565000-5812322 GCA_965230185.1 Motiliproteus sp. | reverse complement strand
CAACGTAAAAAGTTCTTTTCTATAACCAATGGGATATTGTAGAGTAATGCCGTCATAATACTTGCTCCATGGATTTATCTTCTAGAACTCAGCAGTATATCTATATCGGGAGATAAAGGGGGGGGGGAGTAAACTTACGAGCGGAAAATATCGCAAAACCTTATAAAACACGAGAAACTCTGGTTTGAATAAAGATATCTCTTTTCAAGACTCGCTTTTTATTAATTATGCTAAAGCAATCGGCATAATCGTTGTTGTAATGGGGCACTTCAGTTGGAATTCATTAAACATATTTAAGCCGTACATATACCATATGCCCCTGTTCTTTATCATTGGCGGATTGCTTATAAAGCCGATATCAAGCAAGAAAAAACTTTTAAAAAATATTGTTGAAAAATATGTTATTTATGTATTGGTCTGGTATATAGCAATAGGCATTTTTGCATATTTGTCAAACAAACACTTAGGAACCAAAATACACTTAAACGTTTTTCCACCCCAGGATTCAAATTATTTTCTTCAAGCTTTAAAAACCAACATGCACGGTAACAATTTATTTCAGGTAGCATGGTTTTTGGTTGCCTATCTAATCACATCTGTTCTGTTTAGAATTCAGATTTCTCTTGCATCGACTGCTGGCTTAGTTGGAAAAAATTTCAAGATTTTTATTCTTTTTATCGGTCTATTGGCAGGGTTTATCTCAATCGAGCATTTGTCGCCATTATACCAATCAGAAAAAATTTGGTGGTACAATCTAATATGCCAAGTTGGTGTCGGGTATATGTTTATAGCTATAGGATACTTTATCCGTGACCATCTTAATATTTTTTCATCAATCCCCTTTTTAGTTTTTTGCATTTTAGTAATGTATACCTTCTCTGGGAACGGCACTTTCCACCCTCTTATCATGTCATGGAGCAAATATCCTGATGGATTTTTAGTTCACCTAGCCAGCTCTCTGGTCGGCTGTGCAGTTATTCTTTCAGTTTCTTACATTTTTAGCCGTGCAATAACTAGCAAAGCACTTGAGACTGTAGGCACTTTATCAAAAGATATAATGTCACTTCACCTAATGTCTTTTGTGCTAATTGATTTTGCTTTTTGTTATTTAGGCTACTTTGATTTTAATAGGATAACAGCGTCCGTTCATTACTCTACACCTTCTGTTTTTGCCATTTATGTTGGCGGCGGTGTAGTTTTACCAATTTTGATTCATCAAATTATTCTTTCTCTCAAGAAAGGCACTGTTGCGGCAAGCTTCTGGCTTAAAAGCAGAGGGAGTTTAGCTAGTCAAACTTGACAGCAGGTTGCATTTCAACAGCCTGTAGACAACCTCATGAAGAACCATGGTCATGCGATGCGGATCAATCGTTCCGGTTACCAAACTGGTTACCAGTCTGCATCAATCGGAAAGAATTAAAACCAACATATTGATTTGATTTATTTTTATTAGCCAATGCGCGAGCAGATCAAGAATATCGAGTAAATGGCTACTCTGACGGACAGGTTCGGCGATAATCAAAGCCCCTGGTCAGGGGCTTTTTTGTGCCAGAGATCGAAGCCGGAGTAAATCCATAACCCGCCCTCGACCCGTTGCCCGCTCCTCCCGGGTACCGGCAGGAATAGGTCTCGGCTACACTCTGTACAGAACCCACGGAATCAGGCAATGTTGAATTCCGGGCCGGAACCGGATTGGGTTGACGCCACAGGGAGAGAGCCATGACCACCAGCCAAAAAGCACCAGGCAGCGATAAGCTGAAGCGAATCGTCGAGCAGGCTCATCAGAGCCAGGCAGAACGCGAAGCCGGTTACCGCGAGAAGGCGCTGAAGATGTATCCCTGGATCTGCGGGCGCTGCGGGCGGGAATTCAATCGTCTCAACCTGTCGGAACTGACCGTCCATCACCGCGATCACAACCACGATAATAACCCGCCAGATGGCAGTAACTGGGAACTGTTGTGCCTCTACTGCCACGACAACGAACACAGCCGCTATGTCGATACCGCCAGCTACAGTTCCGATGGACCGGAGCAGGACCAGCGTGCTGCCGCCACCAGCCAGCCGTTCGCCAATCTCAGAGATCTGATGAAGCAACAGAAGTAGACTTTGTGCTGCCGTCATCCGCAACGATCGGCAAAATGACATTTCTAAGCTGCAACCCTCTTGTGGTGCCTCTTTTTTTAACCGTTCGGTCGGGTTATTGCCTTCACAAAGCCTTGCATTACAAGGCTTGCGGGCTTTTTCTGCCAACCGGCAACCATCTTGATGTAAGTCAATTTCTGTCATCTCCGAGCTGCGTATAACCAGCGATTAAAACGTTCGTTTAAATACAGCCGGAGCAGCAGAGATCTGCCTGGCATCGATACTCAGAAAAGGAACAGATCATGTACCAGTTCTTTTACCGGCATGTGGCTCGTCTGATTGACCGGACGCTGCGGCTGATCGGACTCAGGACGATTTCCCGCCAGTTCTCCTTTTCCTACCTGATGATCTTCGTATTTGCCGTAGTCACCGCGATCTCACTGTATTTTTCACTGTCGAACGATGCCGCCACCATCAATGAAGCCGGCCGCCAGCGGATGCTCAGCCAGCGGCTGGCAAAAGAGGTGATGATGGTGGTACAGGGTGTCGAAGATAAAGCCGTTCTGGAAAAGACCATCAGACTCTTCAGCGATTCCCATCAGCACCTGCTGAACGGCGATCCGGCGACCGGGATAAGTCCGCCGGCAACCGTGGAAATCCGCCAGCAGCTGGAGCATGTCGACGCACTCTGGCGGGACTATCAGAAGGCTATCACTGCCTACATGACAACCCCTGCTCGGTCGCAGCTGGCAGCTATTCATCAGCAATCACCGGTGATTCTGAAGGAGATGAACAAAGCCGTTGGTATGATGGCCGCGGAATCCACCCGCTCGGTTCAGTATCAGCAGATTCTCGCGCTGGGCATGACCGGCGGCATACTGCTGCTTGTTATTCTCGGGCGGATGTTCGGCCTGGCCTTCCTGATGGACCAGATTCTGCTGCTTAAGGAGCATCTGTTTGCTGTTGCCGACGGTGACTTCACCCGCAGGATAGACATCAGATACAAGGATAACGAAGTCGGTGAAATGTTCTCCGCCTACAACCGGATGCTGTCTCAGGTCGGCGAGGTCATTGCCGGAGCCGCTGCCAAGAGCCGTAACGTGCAGCAGCACGCCGAACAGGTGCTGGAAATTGCCGAACGCACCGGTCAGCAGGTCAACCAGCAGTATACGGATATCGAACAGGTATCGACGGCCATGCAGGAGGTCAACAGCACGGTCCTCAGCATCGCCGCCAACGCCAACCAGACGGCTGACGCGGCCACCAGCGCTGACAATGATGCCAGTGACGGCCATCAGCTGATGACCCGAACCCACCGCAGTATTCTTGAAACCACTGAAGAGCTGGATCGCACCGCCGAGATACTGACCCGACTGGAGCAGGAGAGTAATGCCATCGGCGAATTTCTGGAGGTAATCACCGGTATAGCCGACCAGACTAACCTGCTGGCCCTGAACGCCGCTATCGAAGCGGCCCGGGCCGGAGAACAGGGCAGAGGCTTTGCAGTGGTGGCCGATGAAGTGCGCAGCCTGGCTCAGCGAACCCAGGAGTCCACCAGCCAGATTAACGCCATCATTGACCGGCTGCAGAGCCAGGCCGGCAGTGCGGTTGTTGCTATGGAAGCCAGCGCCGACCGGGCCAGGTCCTCAGCAGAGGAGGCGACCCGCTCGGAGCAGGCACTGACCCGTATCGTCGGCTCGATCAGTACCATCAGCAGTCAGAGCACACAGATCGCCACCGCCACCGAAGAGCAGAGCGCGGTCACCGGTGAAATGAATGCCAATATCAGTCGAATTTCCGGCGTTGCCGAAGACACCAACAACTCCGCTTCGCGGATGCTGGAGGCCACCGAAGAGATCAGCCAGCAGCTCCAGCAGCTTAACGAGCTGATCGGCCGTTTCCGTATCGCCTGAGGCTGACCGGAGACAGCGGTTGTCAGACTGACGACCGCTCTCTCCATCCGTCGCTGAAAACCGGCTTAAAAACCACCCGCCATCGCTGCCTGCGTTTCCTTATCGTGATACCCTTGCCGGGTCCGGCAGTATCCGCTTTTGCAAAGAAACTGAGCAGAATATGAGTAAAGGTACCCTCTACATCGTCTCCGCCCCCTCCGGCGCAGGAAAAACCAGCCTGGTTAAGGCCCTGCTGGAAAAAGACAGCAAGGTCTGTGTGTCTGTATCCCATACCACCCGCTCACCCCGTCCCGGTGAGGCAGAAGGCCGGGATTACCATTTCGTCAGCCATGAGCAATTCAACGGAATGATCGGGGAAGCAGCATTCCTGGAGTATGCCGAAGTTTTCACCAATAAGTACGGAACCTCTCAGCAGTGGGTGGAGCAGACCCTGGCCAGTGATCGGGATGTCATTCTGGAGATTGACTGGCAGGGCGCACAGCAGGTTCGCCGACTGATGCCCGATGCGGTGTCGGTATTTATTCTGCCGCCGTCCAGAGAAGCGCTGGAGCAGCGACTGACCGGCCGCGGTCAGGACAGCCAGGAAGTGATCGATCACCGGATGCAGCAGGCGGTCAGCGAAATGTCTCACTACGGCGAGTTCGACTACCTGATCATCAACGATGATTTTGAAGTAGCGCTGTCTGAGCTGGCGGCAATTTTCGTCGCCGGACGCCAGCAACTACCACTACAGCAACTGCGCCATGAAGAAATGATCGGCCGACTCTTGTCATAGAGGATATAGTTTCTGTACACTGGCGAGCTGTTTTTTCCAGTACGACACCGTATTTGCAAGCCCCCAGAGGTTAATTATGGCCCGTGTGACCGTTGAAGATTGTCTTGAGAATGTCGAAAATCGTTTCGAGCTGATTATGGTATCGTCCAAGCGTGCCCGTCAGCTGGCTACCGGTGGCAAGGAGCCGATGGTAGAGTGGGAGAACGACAAGCCCACCGTGGTTGCCCTGCGTGAGATCGCTGAGGGACACGTCGATGCAAGCATTCTTGAAGCACAGCCTGTCGAAGTTGAAGGCCTGCTTGAAGAAGCCCCTGAGGTAGAGAGCTGAGCAAATCCTGTCCGGGGTGCGTCCGCACCCTCGCTGATCCGGCGAACAGCTCTTTGCCCGCAGTACAGGCCCGGAGTTATTGATGCCGACGATCTATGACCTTTCGCAACGCCTGACCAGCTATCTGGACCCAAGCCAGATCGACCAGGTCAGGCGTGCCTATTTTTACGCGGAGCAGGCCCACGACGGCCAGCGCCGCAAGAGCGGTGAGCCTTATGTCACTCATCCGCTGGCCGTCGCCTCGATCCTTTCTGAGATGAACATGGACCATCAGAGCCTGATGGCGGCGATGCTCCATGATGTAATCGAAGATACCCGGGTCAGTAAGAATGATCTCAGCAGCCAGTTCGGCGAAGCGGTAACCGGTATCGTCGACGGCGTCAGTAAACTGACCCACCTTCATTTCGAGACCCGCGCCGAAGCCCAGGCCGAGAACTTCCAGAAAATGGTCATGGCGATGGCGGAGGATATCCGCGTCATCCTCGTCAAACTGGGCGATCGTCTCCATAACATGCGGACCCTCGGCGTTATGCCGCCGGAGAAACAGCGCCGCATTGCCCGCGAGACACTCGACATCTACGCCCCGATCGCCAGCCGGCTGGGCATGCACGATATCCATATGGAGCTGCAGGATCTGGCCTTCCGCGCCTACTATCCGATGCGTTACAAGCATATCGGCCGGGCCGTCCAGCAGGCCCGGGGCAACCGCTTCGATATGATCGAGAAAATCGGCAAAACTCTGCGGGACTGCCTGGAGCGGGAGGGGCTGCCGGGCAGCGTCAGCGGCCGCGAGAAGCACCTCTACAGCATCTACAAAAAGATGGTGACCCAGAAGAAATCCTTCGCTGAAATTATGGATGTCTTCGCCTTCCGCATCGTCACCGACAAGATCGACACCTGCTACCGCATTCTCGGCGCCGTCCATAACCTCTATAAGCCGGTAGCCGGCCGTTTTAAGGATTACATCGCCATTCCCAAGGCCAACGGCTATCAGTCATTGCATACCGACCTTTTCGGCGCCCGCGACATCACCATCGAGATTCAGATCCGCACCCATGAGATGGAGAGCGTCGCCACCCAGGGCATCGCTTCCCACAGCGACTACAAACAGGGACAGGACGGTCCCGGCTCGGTGGAAGGCAATTACAACCGCGCCCGCCAGTGGGTCCAGGGTCTGCTGGAGATGCAGCGGCAGGCCGACGACTCCATGGACTTCATCGAAAATGTCAAATTCGACCTCTTTGCCGATGAAGTCTACGTATTCACCCCCAAAGGCCGCATTCTGGAGCTGCCTAAAGGGGCCACACCGGTCGATTTCGCCTATGCGGTGCATACCGATGTCGGCAACAGCTGCGTCTCCTGTCGGATCAACCGTCGGCTGGCGCCGCTCAGTACCGTACTGGAAAGCGGCCAGACCGTAGAGATCATCACCACCCCCAGCGCCCAGCCCAATATGGCCTGGCTGAACTTCGTTGCCACCGGTAAGTCCCGCACCAATATTCGCCATTTCCTGAAAACCAAGGAACAGGCTGAGTCGGTGGCTCTGGGCAAACGCTTGCTGAACCAGTTTCTCGCCAATTACGACAGCAGCATTGACGATCTCGAGGAACAGCCCCTCAGCGAATACCTGCAGGAAAGCCAGCTGGGTTCGCTGGATGAACTGCTGAAAGACATCGGCCTCGGCAACAGAATGGCCTATATGGTCGCCCAGCGCCTGAAGCCTCGCGGCGACAGCGAAGAAGGAAGTACCGGTGCCACCGACCGCCCCCTGTCCATAAGCGGTTCCGAGGGCATGGTGCTCAGCTACGCCCGCTGTTGTCACCCGATCCCCGGCGATATGATCATCGGTCATATCAGCAGTGGCCGCGGTATCGTTGTCCACCGGGACGACTGCCGAAACATCGCCGAATTCCAGAATGACCCGAAGAAATGCATCTATCTCGACTGGGACAAGAGCGTCGATGACGAGTTTGAGGTGAGCCTGAAACTGGAGCTCGCCGCTCAGCGGGGTATTATCGCTACCCTGGCCACCAAGGCCACTGCCGTAGGCGCCAACATCCACCGCATCGATATCGACGAGAAAGAGGCCCGGATGAGTACCGTCCATCTGGATATCTCGGTCCGCAGCCGGGTTCACCTGGCTCGGGTTATGAAACGCCTGCGCGCCCTTAAATCCGTTTCACGCATCACCCGGGCATGATATGTTTTGAGCGGCTGTGCCGGGTGCTGACTGGCAGCACCATATTCCGACAGCCGTCGCGATCAACGCCCCGATAAGAGGAAGCACTATGAGCAACAGAGCAGTGATCCAGACCAGCCAGGCGCCTCAGGCGATCGGCACCTACTCTCAGGCAGTCAAGGTCGGTGACACCGTTTATCTGTCCGGCCAGATTCCGCTGGATCCGGAAACCATGGAAAAGGTTGAAGGCGATTTCGAAGCCCAGACCGTGCGCGTGTTTGAGAATCTCAAGGCCGTCTGCGAAGCCAGCGGGGGCAGTCTGCAACAGATCGTCAAGCTGAACATATTTCTGACCGACCTCAGCAACTTCGCTACCGTTAACGAAGTGATGGCTCGTTATTTTGCCCAGCCCTATCCGGCTCGTGCTGCCATCGGCGTCGCCTCACTGCCGAAGGATGTATCGGTCGAGATGGACGGTATACTGGTCGTCGACTGAATCCCTCCGGGCTGTCCGCCGGGCAGCCCCTGCTCCCTTACAACCGGCTTTTTCTGCGCAGTTTCCAGCCCGTTCCGTCAGTACAGACCTCACAGTCCTCAGTTCCCCCGGCCCCCTTACAGAGTCCGGTTCTGCTCCCCCAAAAGCAGCTCCACAGAGGCTCCATTTATATTAAGATTCTGCTAAAGTTCAGGACGTTATTGCCGAACTTTTCTGTACAGCTGGTGATTTTCGTCAGGACATAAACAGATGTTCCTGTTTTCATCTTCGGCCTGCAGCTGAGGTCGGTGTCAGAAACAGGGATATACGGGAACCGATCAGCCGGTGACCCGCCGATGCCAATGAGAGCCCCATACCATGGTTGATGATCAAACAATCCGAATTCTGATGCTGCACGACGCCCAGGGAAAAATGCTCGTGCTGCTGCCCCACGAGCAACTGCTCAACCTGGTCAGCGTCTGGAAAGAAACCGGCCGTCACCTGCAACCACTGACTGCCAACGACTCCAACAAATTCTTCACGCAACAGGCGCTGGAAAATGATGCGGGTATGGCTAAACTGATGAGCCTGCCGACCCTGGTCGATGAACAGTGCCCCACAGACCGGACCCTGTCGCTGCTGGAGCCCCACTCCGGCCGCAGGTTCAGAATCGATCCTCAACTGATCAACCCTGAAGCCAGCCGCTGTAAGCTGGGCCTGACTCCGGAGGCGATCGCCGCCAGACAACCACAGGGCGATGACGTTACCGTCATTACCCGAGCGGTGGAGAAGTTTACCGCCCTGCGTATCAAGCAACGACTGGAAGATACCCTCGGCCTGCCGACACTGCCACCCACCGCCCAGAAAATTATTGAGCTGCGCGCCAATCCGGCTGCCGGTGTCGACGAGCTGGTGCCGATCGTTAAAATGGACCCCAGCCTGTCCGCTCAGGTGATGAGCTGGTCCGCCTCCCCATACTACGCCGCTCCCGGCAGCATTCACTCGATTCAGGATGCCATTGTTCGGGTGCTGGGCTACGACCTGGTGGTCAACCTGGCGCTGGGTATCGCCATGGGCAAAACCCTGACGGTACCGAAAGACACCCCTCGCGGAGCAACACCCTACTGGCTGCAGTCGGTTTACTGCGCCACCCTGGCGGAACGGCTGGTCAAGATGATTCCGGCCGAGCACCGCCCCCATGCCGGACTGTGCTATCTCGGTGGTCTGCTGCACAACTTCGGCTATCTGGCACTGGCGCACATCTTCCCGCCACACTTCTCGCTGGTCTCACGCTACGTGGAAGCCAACCCCCATCTGCATCATGAGCATGTAGAAAAACAGATCATCAACGTAACCCGAGAACAGATTGGCGCCTGGCTGATGGAAACCTGGAACCTGCCATCCGAAGTTTACCGGGCAATCCGTTACCAGAATGATCTCGACTACCAGGGCGAGCATCGCAGCTACGCGCTGATGATCAATCTCTGCCTGCGGGTGCTGCGCAGTCATGATATCGGCGATGGCCCGGTGGGAGAGATTCCGGCGGAGCTCTACCAGGAGCTGCATCTGACGCCTGAGCAGGTGGAAGAGGCCTTTGAACGGGTCCATCACAAAGAGGAAGATCTGACAGAAATGACCCGGATACTGAAAGCCAGCTAACAGCCACTCCGGCTCTGACAGAGCGGCGGGATTTCACCGGATATCCCGCCGTTATTTTGAGCCTCAGCACTCTTTCGGTGAATAAGCCTTAAGACTGCTCCGACATCTCTTCCAGCTGTTCCGACTTCAGCATCCACTGCTCCTCCACCGTTTCCAGGCTCCCGACCACTTCGGCCTGCCGGGCCAGTAACTCCTTCAGCTCGCTCTTCTGACCCTCTTCGTACAACTCGGGTTCGGCCAGCCGGACCTCCAGCTGCTGTTGCTGCTGATGAAGCGATTCCAGTTGCTGTTCCAGCCGGGCAACTTCCTTACGCAGGGGCGCCAGCCGCTGCCGTCGCTCAGCCTCCAGGCGCTTGCGGTCGCGCCGATTCCGGGCCGATTCACCCTGGCCATCAGCGACTTCCGGATCCGGTCGGACCGGCTCCGGCCGGTTACGTTTTGCCAGCCAGGCGGCATAGTCGTCGAGATCGCCGCTGTATTCGGCGACACCGCCATCGCTGACCAGAAAGAACTGATCAACGCAGTTACGCAGCAGGTGACGATCATGGGAGACGAGGATAAGGGCTCCGGGGAAATCCTGCAGTGCCATCGTCAGCGCATGACGAACTTCCAGGTCCAGGTGGTTGGTCGGTTCATCCATCAGCAGCAGATTGGGCTGCTGCCAGGCGATAATTGCCAGTGCCAGACGGGCTTTCTCGCCACCGGAGAAATGCCGTACGGTATCCAGTGCATCATCGCCCTGAAAACCAAATCCGCCGAGGAAGTTGCGGATCTCCTGCTCCGAAGCTTTCGGTGCCAGCCGCTGCAGATGCAGCATCGGGCTGGCGTCGGTATCCAGAGCCTCCAGCTGATGCTGGGCAAAATAGCCGATCCGCAGATTCTCACCTTCGTGGCGCTGCCCGGACAACAGGTCCAGCTCGCCCACCAGTGATTTGATCAGCGTCGACTTACCAGCTCCGTTGGCACCCAGCAGGCCGATTCTCATCTCCGGCTGCAGATTCAGATTCACGCCCTGCAGAATCGGCGTTCCCGGATAACCCAGTGATGCAGTCTCAAGATTGAGCAGCGGGTTGGAGAGCTTGCGCTCACCGTAGAAGGTAAAGCTGAAGGGTGAATCCACATGAGCCGGTGCAATCTTCTCCATCCGCTCCAGCTCTTTAAGCCGGCTCTGAGCCTGCTTGGCCTTGGTGGCCTTGGCCCGGAAGCGCCGGACAAAGTTCTCTATCTGTTCGACCCGCGCCTGCTGTTTCTCCCAGGCCGACTGCTGCTGCGCCAGCCGCTCTGCACGAATATTCTCGAAAGCGGAATAGTTACCGCGATACAGATTGATTCTGGCCTGGTCAATATGCGCGATATGGCCGATCACCCGGTCCAGAAAATCCCGGTCATGGGAGATCAGCAGCAGGGTGCCCTGATAACTCTTCAGCCACTGCTCCAGCCACAGGGTGGCATCCAGATCGAGGTGGTTGGTGGGCTCATCGAGCAGCAGCAGGTCGGAACGGCACATCAGCGCCTGTGCAAGGTTCAGGCGGATTCGCCAGCCTCCGGAAAACTCGGCGACCGGGCGACGGCAGTCGCTGACCGAGAACCCCAGCCCGTGCAGCAGCTGTTCAGCACGGGATACTGCCGAGTAGCCCTGAATCGCATCATACTGGGCATAGAGTTCTCCAAGCCGGGCATGCTGCTCCTGCTCTTCGGCCTGGCGGATCGCCGCCTGCAGCGATCGCAACTCGACATCACCGTCGAGCACATACTCCAGTGCCTGGCGGTCCAGCAGTTCCACCTCCTGAGCCATATGGGCCATTCGCCAGCCGGACGGAATCATCAGATCGCCGGCATCATGGTGAAGCTCGCCGAGCAGCAGTTTGAACAGGCTGGATTTACCACTGCCGTTGGCGCCGATAACACCGACCTTCTGACCGGGATGCACCCGCAGGTCGACCTGTTGCAGCAATTGCGCTTTGCCGCGCTGAAGACTGAGTTTCTGTAGCTGTATCATGGCGGCGAATTCTACCACAGTGGCCGACAACCGGAGAGCCGGAGCCCACTCGCTTCCACCCACCGGCCGGTATCAGATTCCCTGTTTCCGCAACAAACTGGCAATCAACGGAACTTTCCAGTTAAATGGGCCCTCAATGCTATGGGAGCTCATCTGGTTCGGATGGCAATTCTGCTCCTGAGGACTAAGGACCCGCAATGAAAAAGAAACTACTGCTCAGCGCTCTGGCCTGCTCTCTGGTCGTTGCGCCTGCCACCTATGCCGCAGACATCGATACGGACGAGAAAAAGGTCAGCTACCTGATGGGGCTGGATGTCGGTACCAGAATGCAGGCTCTGGGCTACGCCCTGGATGTGGACACCTTCCGTCTCGGGATGCAGGAATCTTCCCTGAAAGAAGGCGAAGGCCGCAGCATGTCCAATGAAGATCTTCGTGCCGTCGTCAATGAGGTGCAGCAGCGTTTTCAGCAGCGTCAGCAGGAAGCCCAGCTGGCAAAAGCCGCCGCCAACAAAGAGCTGGGTGAAGCATTCCTGGCCGAAAATGCCAAGAAAGAAGGTGTGATCACCACCGCCAGCGGCCTGCAGTACAAAATCATCACTGAAGGCTCCGGACCGAAGCCGAAGGAAACCGATACCGTTCAGGTTCACTATCGCGGTACCCTGGTGGACGGTACCGAATTCGACAGTTCTTATACCCATGGCGGTCCGGTCAGCTTTCCCTTGAATGGCGTAATCAAAGGCTGGACCGAAGGTCTGCAACTGATGAACAAAGGTTCGAAAGCGGAACTCTACATCCCCTCCGAGCTGGCTTACGGCACCAGTGGCGGTCCCGGCATGGAGCCCAATTCAACACTGGTGTTTGAAGTGGAACTGCTGGAAATCAATCCGACTCAGAAGTTAGCCGAAGAAGAGCCTGCCAAAGCTGAGTAATTGTATCGGGGTGACCCGAAGTCACGCTGTAAAAAAGGGGTGCTGTTCGCACCCCTTTTTAGTTTCCGGCTCTGTGTCAGAGCTACTGCAGTTCGTTGATATAGCCGTTAGCCGATAACGCCGTATAGCCGCTGTTACTGAAGGCGACCGCAAAGATAGTCGCACTGGTTGGTCGGAACAGATCTCGCCGGTAGACCTGCCAGCGTTTCAGCTCTATGCCCTGACGCACGTCCCAGAGCTGAACGATGCCACCGGTATTGCCGGTCAGCAGCTGATCACTGTTCGGTGAGAAAGCGGCGGCCGTATAACTCAGCCGTTTTGGCAGGAAGCCCTCATCACCGCTGAGAGTATGCAGGATCTCGCCACTGGCAGTATCCCAGATATAAGCGCGATCCAACTGGCTGGCGCTGAAAGCGTAACGACCGCTGGGTGACAGTGCCACCGTATTAACGCTGTTCTCGTGCTGGACGCTTTTCAGCTCCTTGCCGGTCTGCATGTCCCAGAGGCGGGCCAGGTTGTTATCGGACCCGGTCAGCCCGAGCTCGCCGTCATCGCTGAGATCTACCGCCCGCACCCGGCCTTCATGAATCAGCGTCTGCTTCAGACCACCATTCTTAATATCGAAATAAACCGCGGTATGGTTCACCAGCCCCAGCAGCGCAAAACTTCCGCCGGGCGCCAGCGCCGCATCCAGCACTTCCGTCGGTGCTCGCCAGAACCAGTGCGGCTGGCCATCCGATACCTGCCAGAGCACCAGCGTCTGCTGACCGACAGTCACGGCATATTCGCTGTCTGGTGAAAAGGCAGCCGCCACCAGGTTGCTGTAGCTGCCTTCCTTGTGATTCCAGTTATACAAGCGCTCATGCCGGCTGCTGTCCCAGAGGCTGCCGCCATGCTGGATCGATCCGACAATACCGAAGCGGGAGTCGGGGGACAGGGCTGCGCTGTAAATACCCTGGATGGCGTACTCCACTTCGCGGGCGGGGCTGTCGCCGTTGCTGCAGGCTGCCAGCAGCACGCTGGTGGCCATCACCAGAGCTGCACGCCTGATCGGGTTACCCATGTATATGTCGGATCTCCTGATCAGACGCGGTCTTTGTGGGAGTTGTGAAGACTCTCGATCAGCTGATCTTCCAGCTCGAAACGCTCGGCCAGTACTTCGCCAAGCTCGGACAGCCGCTCACTGAGGTGAAGCACATCCTGTACAGTCAGTGACGGTACTTCAGAGTAGCGGTCGTTAAAATTCAGGATCGAATCGGTGGATGCCTGAATCTTTGGATCCAGATCTCTGGCCAGTTCGATACCGCCATCATTAAATTCACCCGCTTCAGCCAGCAGATGTTCATAGACGCCGAAATGCCAGGAGGAGGCGTAATCCACCAGGATCTGGCTGAAACTGCGCAGCGTGCCGACAACATCGTCACTGAGTTCCTTCTGAGGCAGAGCGACAAACAGGCCCAGCAGATCCTGACGTTCCTGCAGCCAGCGATCAATCAGCTCGCTGACCCCTCCCCAGCGCTCTTTCGCGTTTCGACATTTTTCAAGCATTTGATACTCCTTACCCTGTTTCGCTGTCCGCCGATGCCCTGATCGTACAGCGCTGCCGACTGTTTACGGAAGGGCAGGCAATTGTGATCGCTGCCTGCCACCGAATGTGTCCCGGGGTGACGACACGCCTCCGGCAGCCCGATCTGTCCGCCATCACCCGCCGAAAAACCTGTCAGAGAAAACTCCTCTTTCAGGCAATACTATCGCCAAGCTTATCAGGATATCAACAACAGCTTTCCGGTGACGCCGATTCATCCATAGGCACACCAGCTCTTAACGTTATATACTGAACCCGCTTAAAAGCAGTCTGGAATTAAAGAGATAGATTATGAACCTGCGTGCTCTGTTAATGGCTTTCTGTCTGTTGGCCTTCCCACTCGGTGCTATGGCCGAAGATCCGGCGCCTTCCGGCGGCTCAGAATATGTGGAAATGCAGCCTCCGTTTATCGTCACGTTCGGTGGCCCGGGGCCGCTGAAGTACCTGAAGACCGAAGTCACTCTGATTGTCCCGGAGGGCGATGCGGAAGGTAAGGTAAAGCTGCACAAGCCGGCGATCCGCAACAGCCTGGTGATGTTGCTCAGTCGCCAGATGTCGGAAAACGTTAACTCTGCCGCCGGACGGGATCAGGTACGTCTGCAGGCACTGGAAGAGCTTCGTCAGATAATGGTGGAGGAGTATGGCAACAGCGGCTATGAGATGATCCGTGACCTGCTGTTCACCAGTTTTGTCGTTCAGGAGTAATCCGCCGCAAGCCGCCCTGTTCCCCGGCGAACACCCGCAGGTGTTAGCTGCTCTGCCCCGGCCACGGGTCGGCAGTTCCGAGTCAGGGATCTACTGACGAAAATACTCTTCAAGAAACTGATCGAAAGCCGGTTCCGGTCGCTGCTCCAGCGCCTGCTGATCAGCCAGTGACTGCGACGCCAGCGCTTCCAGTTCCTGACGTCGGAAATCGGCCAGGCATTCCGCCTTCAGCCGTTCATGGTGCTGAATCGAACGCTGGGCCACGAACTCGGTGTAGGAAAGCTGCTGTTCCCGCATCTGGTTCAGCATCATTCCGGAAGGAGTCAGATCCGGGTTCTCCAGTTTTTCACGCTGCCTGGCGACACTGAGGCTGTGGCAGGAGCGCTGCTCGATCCGATCCAGCAATTCCGCCACCGGCATCATCTGATCCAGCAGTTCGCGCCCCCGGACGGCCAGCGATTTTTCACCGTCCGAGCCCGTCAGCGTCAGTTTCGGATCCCGTCCCTGCCATGCGACCCGGTGATGATTCTCCTTAATACGATCGCACTCGCTACCGCTGATCTCCTCACCTTCCCGGAACAGACAGAACAACAGGAAAGTATCCAGGAAGCGGGACTGAGTCGCATCAAGCCCGACCGGCAGATAAGGGTTAATATCGATATTGCGTACTTCCACATACTCAACACCGCGCTTCTGCAGGGCACAGATCGGTTTTTCTCCCGATTCCGTTACTCGCTTGGGACGAATATCACTGTAGTACTCATTTTCGATCTGCAGCAGATTGCTGTTCAGCTGACGATACCTGTCTCCCACCTTCACTCCCAGCCGCTCATAATCCGGATAGGGCTTGCTGATGGCTTCGGTCAGGGTCTGTACATAGGTATCCAGATGGTTGTAACAGACGTTCAGACTGGCCTGCGCCTGATTGGAATAACCCAGATCGCTCATCCGCAGACTGGTAGCCCAGGGGCTGTAGAGGGTTGTTTCATCCAGCAACTGCAACTGTTCATGACCGCCCGGCAGGAACGAGCGGCTGAAGGCCGGCGACGCACCGAACAGATAGATCAGCAGCCAGGAGTAGCGGCGAAAATTACGAATCAGCGAAAAGTAACTGGCGGAGCGGAAATCCTGCAGGCTGGAGCGGTCTTCACAGATGGACTGGTAAACCGGCCAGAAAGCAGCCGGTAGTGAAAAGTTGTAGTGAATACCGGCAATGGTCTGCATCAGCTTGCCGTAACGGTGCTCAAGACCGATACGGTAGATATGCTTCATGCGGCCGATATTGGAACTGCCGTAGCGGGCCACGGGCACATCGTCAGCACCATCCAGAAAACAGGGCATACTGGCACACCAGACCGTTTCCCCGTCCAGCTTCTCGTAGGTGAAGCGATGAAGCTCCTGGAGGTAGTCGATGGCATGTTCAACGTCGCCGAATACCGGAGTGATAAACTCCAGCAGGGCTTCTGAGTAATCGGTCGTGATGCGACTGTTGGTCAGTGCAGAACCCAGAGCCCGGGGATGGTCGGTCTGAGCCAGCCGACCCCGGCCGTCAACCCGCAGCCCCTCTTTCTCGATCCCGTGCTGAAGCCCTCTGAGCACTTCAGCCTGACCGCTGTCAATAAGTTGCTGAAGCTGCTTCTGTAACTGCTGTGACACTATAGGCCCTTCCATTTCCGGTGGTTGCGGCCCGGATTTTTCAGGACCAGCAGAGGGGATAATGGCGCCTGACAGCCCGATTTCAAGGGCTGTCGACGCCTGTAGTTTATCAGAAAAAGGTTCCGTCCAGCGGGGAGGAGGCGCTGGCGTAGAGCTTCTTCGGCATCCGGCCAGCCAGATAGGACTCGCGACCGGCTTCGATCGCCTTTCTCATCGCCGAAGCCATCAGCACCGGGTTACCGGCAGCGGCGATGGCAGTGTTCATCAGGACACCGTCACAACCCAGCTCCATCGCAATCGCGGCATCGGAAGCGGTGCCCACGCCGGCATCAACCAGAATCGGCACATTGGCGTTCTCCAGGATCAGGCGGATATTGTAGGGGTTCCGGATACCAAGGCCGGAACCGATCAGCGACCCCAATGGCATTACCGCCACACAGCCCATATCTTCCAGCTCTTTAGCGATGATCGGATCGTCGCTGGTATACACCATGACCTTGAAACCGTCATCGATCAGCTCACGGGCAGCAACCAGAGTCTCGGTAACGTTGGGGAACAACGTTTTCTGATCACCCAGCACCTCGAGCTTAACCAGATCGTGACCGTCCAGCAGCTCACGGGCCAGCTTGCAGGTACGCACCGCGTCCTTAGCGTTATAGCATCCAGCCGTATTGGGCAGCAGGGTATACTTATCGGGCGAGATCACATCCAGCAGGTTAGGCTCATCAGGGTTCTGGCCGATGTTGGTGCGCCGTACCGCCACGGTCACGATCTCTGCACCGCTGGTTTCGATCGCTTCGCCGGTCTCCTGCAGGTCCTTGTATTTACCGGTACCCACCAGCAGACGGGAATTGAACTTCATGCCTGCAAATTCCAGAGGCTTGTCCTCGAATACGGTCTCGCTCATAGCTGTTTTACTCTACTTTCTATGGCTGCCGGGCAGCCCTGTTTAGGGTACAGGCCGACCATCAGGCCGGCTGAGTTTTGTTTTTGTAAGCCGCGGCGGTTGTCAGCCGCCTCCAATTGCATGGACAATTTCTATGCGATCAGCAGCCTGAATCAGCGTTTCCCCATGCAGGCTTTTCGGCAGGATCTCCTGATTGTATTCGATTGCCAGCCGCTTGCCGGCCAGTCCCAGGCTCTCCAGCAGTTCGACAACCGTGCTGCCGGAGCGGACCTGCCGGGCTTCACCATTCAACTGAATCTCAATCATCCTGTTCCTCGTTATTCTTCGCCGGGGATAATCAGCAAGGTGGACTTTCGGGGCGCCACCGGGCAGCCGCTACCGCCAGCTGTAACCAGCCGGCTATCAGGGTAAAGCCGCCTGTGGGCGTCAGCCACACCAGCCAGTGAATTTCGGTCAGGCAGAGTATATACAAACTGCCTGAAAAAATACTTACTCCCACCAGCAGAATCACGCCTGCCCGCGCCAGGTCCCGGCGCGCCGGATTATGAATCAGCAGCGCCCCGACCACCAGCACCGCAAGGCTGTGGTACATCAGATAGCGGGTGGCAGTTTCCCAGCTCTGCAACCGGGCCTCGCTGAGTCTGGCTTCCAGCGCATGAGCACCAAATGCACCCAGCGCTACCACCAGCGCACCGGCAATGGCGGCCGCCAGCAGCAGCCGCTGTCCGTTAATCACTTTTATCACCGTCATTCTGGCGCTGATCATCCGGCCGGGAAGGGACAGATAGTCCACAGACAAAAACGCCGGGGCAAACCCGGCGTTTCAGATTCTGGCAGGCAGAGAGGTCAGGCTTCCAGCACCCCCCGAACCTTTTTCATGGCATTCTTCTCCAGCTGCCGGATCCGTTCGGCAGACACCTGATATTCGGCGGCAAGTTCATGGAGAGTCGCTTTCTCTTCACTCAGCCAGCGCTGTACCAGGATGTTTCGGCTGCGATCATCGAGAGACTCCATGGCGTTCTGGAGACGGCGATTGGAATCCTCTTCCCACTGCTTATTCTCCAGCAATCGACCCGGATCGTTGCTCTTGTCCTCGAGGAAGTAGGCTGGTGCTTTGTAAGCTTCATCACTGTCGTCATCGACGCCGTGATCAAAAGCCATATCCTGAGCACTGAGGCGACGCTCCATTTCACGAACGACTTTCGGCTCTACGCCGAGGTCCTGAGCGACGGCTTCCACCTCATCGTTGGTGAACCAGGAAAGTGTTTTCTTGGCACTGCGCAGGTTAAAGAACATCTTGCGCTGCGCCTTGGTGGTGGCGACTTTGACGATGCGCCAGTTACGCAGGATAAACTCGTGAATCTCAGCCTTAATCCAGTGCACCGCGAACGAAACCAGCCGCACACCGACCGTCGGATCAAAGCGCTTGACCGCCTTCATCAGGCCGACATTACCTTCCTGAATCAGGTCCGCCTGGGCAAGACCGTAACCGGAATAGGTCCGGGCGATATGAACCACAAAACGCAGGTGGGACATAACCAGACGGCGAGCCGCTTCCAGATCGTTCTGATAGAACAGGCGCTCCGCCAGTTCCCGCTCTTCCTGTACAGTCAGAACCGGAATTGCACTGACGTTCTGCACGTAGGCATCGACATTCTGCCCCGGGCTCATCAGATCAATCGGTTGTAAACTGGTACCCATTCAGTGTCTCCGTAACGCTGTTGCTGAGGTCCGGAATATGGACCCGGCAGTCCGGCAAAAGTTCCGCACTACACCCCGACCTGTAAAAGCCGGAACATCGCAGTCTAGCCAGGGAATGACGTCGGTGCAACCCCCGGCGGAAAGGCCGGTGTTATGGGCTCCGAACAGTATCTCAGGAAAGGAATCAGGCAGGGGCGGATCAGGGTTCGATCTGCTTCAGATGGCGGATGACCGCAAGCCAGGCGCCACCGACGCCGATGGCCACGCTGGTCAGCAACAGCAGCAGGCCCGCCCCCGGACCAAGGCCCTGCAGTTGATAGTCGCTCTGATACAGGCTGATCAGCCGATCGACTACGCCGGACAGATACCAGAGACTGCTCTGGACCAGCAACCAGGCCAGCAGCCCCGCCGCCAGACCGTACCAGAAGCCGGTATAGAGGAAGGGTCGACGAACAAAGCCATCGGTACCCCCCACCAGCTTGACCACCAGAATCTCATCGCGACGATTTTCGATTTCCAGCCGGATGGTATTGCCCACCACCAGGATCACCGCAACCCCCAGCAACAGAGAGAGCACCAGCACCAGCCGCTGGGCCAGCCCGGTGATGCTCAGCAGTCGCTCCAGCCAGGCCATATCCACCAGGGCCTCGTCAACGCCATCCACCGATTCCAGTTGCGCTTTCAGCAGGTAGAGCTGATCCCGGGCCAGGTACTCACCACCAGGCTCGACGATAATGACCGCCGGCAGGGGATTTTCATCCAGTTTATCGATTGCTTCTGAAAAACCGGAAAACTGACGAAATTCCTCCAGCGCTTCGGCGCGCGACAGATAGCTGAGCTGCCGCACCTGATCGTTGGATTCCAGCTGTTCCGCCAGATCCCGGCCCTGTTCATCGCTCAGTTCTGCGGACAGAAACAGCGAGATCCGGGTCACCCCCTGCCACTGGTAACTGACTGACTGAATATTCTTCAGCCCCACATAGAGCACGCCGGGCAGCGTCAGGGCAATGGCCAGTACCATTACGGTCATCAGCGTCGCCAGCGGGGCGGCCAGCAGTCGCTGCAGACTCTGGCGTGCGACCTGCAGGTGATGTCTGAGATAGCTTCGGCTGATATCAGCGGCCTGCAGTCGATGTACCGACGCGCCCTGGCGACCTCCGCTGTTGCCGGCGGATCGGGAAACTGGTCCGCTCATCTACAGCATCCGCCCCTGATGCAGTTTCATCACCCGGTGTGGCAACCGGGAAATCAGCTCGAGATCGTGACTGGCCACCAGTACCGACACTCCCACCTGATTGAACTGATGAAACAGCCCCATGATCTCCGCCGACAGCTGAGGATCAAGGTTGCCGGTCGGTTCGTCCGCCAGCAACAGCTGCGGTTTGTTGACGATGGCCCGGGCAATCCCCACCCGTTGCTGTTCACCGCTTGAGAGCAGCACCGGGTTCAGCTTTTCCTTACTCAGCAGGCCGACTTTATCCAGCGCCGCCCGCACCCGCCGGCCGATATCCTCGCCATCGTATCCTGAAATAAGCAGCGGTAGCGCAACATTGTCGTAGACGGTGCGATCAAACAGCAACTGGTGATTCTGAAACACCACCCCGATGCGACGCCTCAGAAAGGGAATCTGCCGGCCCGGCAGACGGTTGAGATTGTTACCGTCGACCATCACCTGCCCCTGACTGGCCCGCTCCATCAGCATGATCAGCTTCAGCAGTGTGCTCTTGCCGGCTCCGGAATGACCGGTCAGAAATGCCATCTCACCTCGCTGCAGCGAAAAGCTGACCTGGCTGAGCGCCTCATGGCCGCCGGGATAACGCATACTGACATTGTCAAACCGGATCATCGCCTCTCCCGCCGCCAGCCGGTGTTCAGTTATCTTCGGAGAACAGGGCTTCGACAAATTCGTCGGCGTCAAATGGCCGCAGATCATCGGCCTGCTCACCGACCCCGATAAAGCGGATCGGCAGCTGCATCTGACGGGCAATCGCAAAGATAATGCCGCCTTTTGCAGTACCGTCCAGTTTGGTCAGGGTAATTCCTGAAACACCAACCGCATCGCCGAACTGCTGGGCCTGGTTGAGGGCATTCTGACCGGTGCCGGCATCCAGTACCAGCATCACCTCATGGGGCGCCGTATCGTCCAGCTTCTGCATCACCCGAACCACCTTCTCCAGCTCGGCCATCAGGTTGGCCTTGTTCTGCAGACGCCCGGCAGTATCGGCAATCACCACATCGACATTCTTCGCCTGTGCAGACTGTACCGCATCGAAGATCACCGAGGCGCTGTCGGCGCCGGTATGCTGTGCCACCACCGGCACCTGGTTGCGCTCGCCCCAGACCTGCAGCTGTTCCACTGCCGCAGCCCGGAACGTATCTCCGGCAGCCAGCATCACTGAACGCCCTTCCGCCTGGAAGCGCTTCGCCAGCTTACCGATGGTAGTAGTCTTGCCAACGCCGTTAACCCCGACCATCAGGATCACGTAAGGGGTTTTTCCACCCTCCGGCTGCCAGGGTTCACTGCTGGCGGTCAGCAGTCCGGCCAGCTCCTCTTTCAGTGCCCTGTAGAGAGATTCCGCATCCCCCAGCTGTTTCCGTTCGACCTTTTCAGTCAGTTTGTCGATGATCTCGGTGGTGGCGGTAACACCGACGTCGGCCATCAGCAACTGAGTCTCGATCTCCTCCAGCAGATCATCGTCAATCTCCCGGGCGCCAAGGAACAGGTCCGCCAGCCCCTGAGTCAGATTGGCCTTGGTACGCCCCAGCCCCTGCTTAATGCGGGTAAAGAAGCGAGCTTGCTTTTCTGCCGGCACTTCTTCTTCGTGGCTCTGGCTCTGGCTCTGGCTCTGGCTCTGGCTCTGGCTCTGGCTCTGGCTCTGGCTCTGGCTCTGGCTCTGGCTCTGGCTCTGGCTCTGGCTCTGGCTCTGGCTCCGGCTCTGGCTCTGGCTCCGGCTCCGGCTCCGGCTTTCATTCATCAGTTAAACAGTCCGTTTCCAGTATTGATCTCATTGAAATTCGTAGTGAACTACCGGCCATGCGCTATTCCCGTGCTGCCTCCGAACAACGGGGCCTGTAAAATCAGCGGATAAGCTTACCATTAGTGGTCCAATTGGGGTATAAACTCCTGCCAGCAGATTTCAGGAACCGGCCATGTTCGATAAACCTCTGTTCAGCCGCCGTCAGCTGAATATCATTATCCTGGTTACCGCCCTGGCAATCGCCCTGCTGTCCGCCACCGGTGACCGCCGCGAGCTCCCGGAAATCAGTCTGCAGCAACAGCATCAGATCCCGATCTATCTGCTGGAAAACGACCAGCCGGATACCCGTATCAGCCTCAGCTTTGCGCTGCCGGAACCGCTTATTGATCATCGCCCCTTCGGTCGCTTTACCCGCCAGGTGCTCCACAGCAACCTGACAGACCTGTCCGAGAATCCCGAATTTCAGCGGCAGAACGCCCGAATCAGCATTGTCAGCCATCCGGATCGGGTAGAGATCAGGCTGGCCCACTCAGATTCCGGCGCAATTGCCGCGCTGGCAGAGCTGCTGATAGCACAACTGCGACAACCACCGGAACGGGATCGGTGGCAGCAGATGCTCAGGCAGCACCGGGCAGAATCCTATCTGGAAAAGCAATCGGCAGATCCGGCGCTACTGCAGATGCGAAACTGGCTGGCCCCCTCAGCACCCGGTACGGAGACTGAACCACCCTACCCCTATCAACGTTTTCTGCAGTTTCAGAATCAGCTGCTGAGCCGCAGCCGACTCAGCATCGCTCTGATCTCAGCAGATCCAGAGTCGCTGGTTGCCCCCCTGGCTCCCGTGCTCAGTCGACTCCCGGAGGGCGCCATCCCCTCCACTCAGATTCCGGCCCCGCTGCCGATCCGACAACAGACGCTGTCGGGGCTGGACAACAATCAGATCCTCCTCGGGCGCCACACCTCCGGCCGCAGGGACGCTGATTTCGCCACCGAACTGACTGCGGTCCGGCTGCTGCAGACGCTGGCCGGCGACCTCAATATCAACAGCCAGTGGTCACCGCTGGCAGCGGCCAGCCCACTGATTCTTCAGCTGATTACTACCGATACCATCACACCCGGAACGGTATTCGAACGCCTGCAGCAGCAGTTACAGCAACTCAGCGACGATCAGCTCGACCAGCATCGGCAACAACTGCTGGAGCGCTTTTCGGAAACCCTGAAGAATCCGGAGCGTCTGGCCGGGCAGCTGGAATCCATCGCCTTCTATCGACAACCACCCGATTATCTCAATGGTTTTGTGTCACGGCTGAATCAGTTATCCTCCCGGGAAATTCGTGATCGCACCGAAGAACTGCTCGACTCGCAGCAGTATCATCGGATAATCCGCACCACTTCATCACAGACTCACTGATATGCCACGCAAACAACCAGGTCGCGGCTCCGCCTCAAAACGGGCCTCCGGAGTCCGGGGCGGCAATACTCTGCGCATCATCGCCGGCCAGTGGCGGGGACGAAAGCTGCCCTTCCCGGACCAGCAGGGTCTGCGGCCAACCCCGGACCGGGTCCGCGAAACTCTGTTCAACTGGTTGCAGCCCGTCATCCCCGGCAGCCGCTGCCTGGATCTGTTCAGCGGCAGCGGAGCACTGGGACTGGAGGCGCTGTCCCGTGGCGCAGCCAGTGCGGTGCTGGTGGACAGTTCAACAGCGGTCGTCGGTCAGCTACGTCGGAATCTGCAGCTGTTAAACGCCGACAATGCCGAGGTGGTACAAAGCTCTGCACAGAGCTGGCTGGCGCATAATCAACAGCTGTCCGCCGGTTTTGATCTGGTGTTTCTGGATCCGCCATTCCGCCAGGGTATGCTGGAGCAATGCTGTGAACTGCTCGAACAGAGTGAGCTGCTGAGTCCCGGTGCAAGGATCTACGTCGAAGCGGAGAAGGAGTTGAGCCCACTGCCACTGCCGCAGAACTGGCAACTGCTCCGTCAGAAGGACTGCGGCCAGCTCACCAGCTATCTGTTACTGCGTAACGACAGCCGCGATGAACCGACCGAATCACAAAATGCGCCCGGGCCAGTCCGGTGAATATCCACAGAGGCTGTGCAGACATATGCTTAGAGCCCTATTCTATTTGTGCCGATTCGGCAATTCCGGTACCATTCAGCGCGTTTGAAGTACTCCTGTCCGTACCCATCAGCCAACACTGGAATACTCCATGAATATTGTTGTCTATCCAGGAACTTTCGACCCGATTACCAATGGCCATGCCGACCTGATCGAGCGTGCCGGCAGACTCTTTGACCGGGTTATCGTGGCAGTCGCCGCAAGCCCGAAAAAACGACCGATGTTCACACTGGATAAACGGATCGAACTGGCTCACGAGGTTGTCAAAGATTACGGGTTTGCAGAAGTCTGTGGGTTTGACGGGTTGCTGACAGAGTTTATGAAACAACAGAAGGCCAACGTGCTGCTGCGGGGGCTGCGCGCTGTGTCAGACTTCGAATACGAATTTCAGCTGGCCAACATGAACCGGGCACTGTCTCCGGAGATAGAAAGCCTGTTTCTGACGCCGTCTGAACAATACAGTTTTATATCTTCCACCCTGATTCGTGAGATTGCTTCTCTGAACGGGGATGTATCGAAATTTGTACATCCAACGGTGGAAGCTGCACTGAAAGAACTTGTACAGAGTCCCTGAAGGGACCAGAAGATAGGATTGTGAGGTAGCCCATATGGCATTGATCATCACTGACGAATGCATCAACTGTGACGTATGCGAGCCCGAGTGCCCCAATGAGGCGATCACTCCGGGAGATGAAATTTACGAGATTGATCCGGCGAAATGCACCGAGTGTGTCGGCCACTACGACACTCCTCAGTGTGTTGAAGTCTGCCCGGTAGATTGCATTCCGAAGGATCCCGATCACGACGAGACTGAAGAGCAGCTGATGGAGAAATACCACCGTCTGCAGGGCTGATTTCACGGCCTGACAGTTTCCGGGCGGACGATCCCGTCTGCCCGATTATCCTCCTGCCATTCAGAGTGTCAGCTGAAGCTCCTTCAGCCGGTACTGCTGCTCGATCCGCTCACCGATGACATTATCGCCACAGAGATAATGGGCGTAGTGCATATGCAGGCAACGCACCTTGTCCCACTGAGCGATACCCCCGATACCATAGCGCTCAAACAGCGGACTGAACCCCAGTTCATCAATGCGGGCACGATCTTCAGCCTGCATCAGCTGCCAGCGCCGGCGTACATAGTCCCGGTGATTTTCCAGGTAATGACGGCGAAAATCCTCATCTTCAGCCAGCTCGTCCTCCAGCTGTTTCACCAGCCCTTCGGTCTCCAGCCGGGCGATCGCCCTGTAGAGATCCTTTGAGCAGAGCCAGTACAGCGTCGGAAATGGCTGATCATCCACCAGCGAGCGCATCTGCAGTACCACCGGCACGCCTGCCGGGGTCGCATAAGCAATATCAACAATGCCTCTGGGCTTGCGCCCGAGCTGGGTTTCGATGATCTGTAGCTGATCGGTGGTTATCACAGTTTCAGTTCCGGTCGGTAGGGTCGGTGGGTTACAGCGGCAGTTGCGGAGCCGCCAGGCATTGTACGCTTACCGGCGACAGATTTCAGATAGCAGCACGATCAGTTGATCAAAATTAATTTTTGATAATTCAATAACTATTTATGTTAATCATAAATAAAATAGAACAATCTAAACGCCACCGTACTGCTCACCACGACCCAGCCAGCGGCGAATAATAGCGTCGCTGTTTTCCGGAAGCTGCTCCAGTTGTCCGGCAATACCCTTCACCCGGGTCAGCAGATCCGCATCCCGCTCCAGATCCGCCACCCGAAACTGCATCATGCCGGTCTGTCGGGTGCCCAGCACCTCACCGGGCCCCCGAATCTCGAGGTCCTTTTCGGCAATGCGAAAACCATCGGTGGTCTCCCGCATCACCCGCAGTCGCTCCTGGCCCTGGCGGGAGAGGGGAGCGTGATACATCAGCACGCAGTGACTGGCAACGCTGCCTCGGCCGACCCGGCCGCGCAACTGATGGAGCTGAGCCAGCCCCAGCCGCTCCGGGTTTTCGATAATCATCAGGCTGGCATTGGGTACATCCACTCCCACCTCGATCACCGTGGTGGCAACCAGCAGATCCAGCTCATGGGCTTTGAAGGCCGCCATCACTGCGGCTTTTTCCGCCGCCTTCATACGCCCGTGAACCAGCCCGACCCGCTGATCCGGCAGCATTGTGGTCAGCTCTTCGGCGGTGGCTTCGGCGGCCTGACACTCCAGCGCTTCCGATTCTTCGATCAGGGTACAGACCCAGTAGGCCTGACGTCCCTCGCCACAGGCCACCCGGACCCGCTGCACCACCTCCGGCCGCCGCTGATCCGAGATCAGCACTGTGTTAACCGGAGTACGCCCGGCGGGCAGCTCATCGATGATGGAACAGTCGAGATCGGCGTAGGCACTCATGGTCAGTGTTCGCGGAATCGGCGTCGCGGTCATGATCAGCTGATGGGGCAGACGCCCCCTGTTACGGCCCTTTTCCCGCAGCGCCAGCCGCTGGTGGACACCAAAGCGGTGCTGCTCGTCCACCACCACCAGACCCAGGTGGCTGAAGCTGACATCATCCTGAAACAGAGCATGGGTACCGACCACCACCTGCGCCTCGCCATCGGCGATGTGCTCCAGGGTCTGCTGACGTTTTTTACCCTTCAGCTTGCCGGTCAGCCAGTGAACCTTCAGCCCCAGGGGTTCCAGCCAGCTGCTGAAATTCAGAAAGTGCTGCTCCGCCAGAATCTCGGTGGGGGCCATCACCGCCGCCTGATAGCCGCTCTCGATCGCCTGCAGTGCTGCCAGTGCCGCCACCACGGTTTTACCGGATCCGACATCCCCCTGTACCAGTCGCAGCATCGGCACCGACAACGCCAGATCGCGGCGAACCTCGACACTGACCCGCTGCTGAGCACCGGTCAGCTGAAACGGCAGACGCTGCAGAAACCGCTCCACCAGCTCACCGCTGTTATTCAATGCCGGAGCCCCCTGACGCTGATGCTGGTGGCGCAGACGCAAAAGACTGAGGTGGTGCGCCAGCAGCTCCTCGAACGCCAGCCGCCGACGGGCCGGATGGCGCTCCTCAGTCAGCTGGTCGAGGCCGGTTTCGGCGGGAGGCCGGTGCAGACAGATTACCGCTTCATTCAGCGACATCAGCTGATAGCGCCGCTGAAGGTCGGCGGGCAGCCAGTCGGTGAGGCCCCCCTGGCGTTCCATGATCTCCAGCGTCTGAAGGCACAGGCCGCGAATTCTGGGCTGAGTAATGCCTTCAGTGGCGGGATAGATCGGGGTCAGCGTCTGCTCCACCGGTTCAGCATCAGCTTCGCTGAGCTGGCGATACTCCGGGTGATAAAACTCCAGGCCGCCACTACCGGGTCGGGCTTCGCCAAAACAGCGCAGCTCCAGCCCCGGCTTCAGGTTGTTCTTCTGAGCGGCGGTAAAGTGAAAGAAACGCAGGCTGACCGAGCCGGTGCCGTCGCTGATGCGACAGCGCAGGCTGCGACGTCGGCCCATCACCAGTTCGCAGCTCTGGAGACTGCCCTGAATCACCACCTCGTCACCGGGCCTGAGCTCAGCGATAGGCCTGATTCGGGTCCGGTCCTGATAGCGCAGCGGCAGATGAAACAACAGGTCCTGCAGGGTTTCCAGCCCCAGCTTTTCCAGCTTCGCCGACAGAGCAGCGCCCACCCCCTTGAGGCGGGTGACCGGAATCTGATCCAGCCCACGCAACTCCGCAGAGGCTGTCACGGCTTGCTGTCCTGGCAAACAGGGCCGGCCACAGAGCAGAGTCCGATACTGTCGATCAGTGCATCGATCGCTTTTGGCCGCGGAAAGCTGGCCCGCCAGGCCAGTGCCAGGGTCCGGGTCGGCTGCGGTTCACTGAACGGGCGAACTTCCACCAGCCCGGAACCGGCGCCGCTGGCGGCCGATTGCGGTACCACGCTGGCTCCCAATCCTGAAGCCACCATATGGCGGACGGTTTCCAGCGAGCTGCCCTCGGTCACCAGCGCTTCCGACTCCCTCATCTGACCGACACCGGGACAGGCTTCCAGTACCTGATCCCGAAAGCAGTGCCCTTCGCCCAGCATCAGCAGACGAGTGGTTTTAAGGTCGCTGGCGGCGATCCTGTCCCGTTCGATCCAGGGATGATCCGGTGGTAACAGCAGTACGAAGGGCTCATCGCAGAGTGGCCGCACCAGTACGTCAGCCTCCTCAAAGGGCAGGGCGACAACGATGGCATCCAGCTCGCCACGGCGCAGCTTACCGCGTAGCACTTCGGTGAAGTTTTCTTCCAGGTAGAGCGGCATCTCCGGTGCCAGCTCACGGATAGCGGGTATCAGCTCGGGAAAAAGATAGGGGCCGACGGTGTAGATGGCACCCAGCCGTAACGGACTCTTCAGCTGGTCCCGCCCCTGCTGGGCCAGCTCTTTGATACTCTGCACCTCTTCCAGCACCCGCTGGGCCTGCTCGACAATTCGATCTCCGGTCGGTGTGGTCTGCAGCGCATTCTTGCTGCGCTCAAACAGCGCCACTCCCAGCTCCTCCTCCAGTTTTTTGACGGCGATACTGAGAGTTGGCTGGCTGACAAAACAGCGTTCAGCGGCGCGCCCGAAATGGCGCTCCCTGGCCAGGGCGATGATGTAACGTAGCTCGGTCAGCGTCATAGTCGGTCCTTCTCCGTCAGGCCGGTTGCACAACCGGCAGATTGCTCCGATTTTTCCGGATTCCGTTCACCCCTGGCCCGGCGTTCTCTGTAAAATAGCGGCAGTGAATAACAGAGTGAGTGACAATGGCAAAAATTCTGATGGTCGGATGCGGTGATATCGCTACCGGACTGAGCGCTGAGCTGGCTGCATCGGGACACCAGTGTTTCGGGCTGCGACGCCAGTCTAATCAACTCCCGGATACAATCCAAGCGCTGCAGGGAGACGTAACGGATCCACAAACGCTGACCGGTCTGCCGGAAGGCCTCGATTTCGTTGTGGTCACCCTGACACCGGCTTCGCTGGATGAAGCCGGCTATCGCCGCAGCTATGTGGAAGGGCTCCGCAATCTGATCAAAGCGCTGCACGATCAGAAACAGTCGCTGCAGCGGTTACTGTTTGTATCCAGTACCAGCGTCTACGGCCAGAGTCATGGCGAATGGATCGATGAATACAGTGACACCACACCAGCAGGTTATGCCGGCAAAGTGATGCTGGAAGCGGAGCGGCTGGCCCAGCAGTGCGGTTTTGCCAGTACCCGTATTCGCTTCAGCGGTATTTACGGTCCGGGAAAAAACCGCATGCTGCAGTGGGTGCGCGAAGGCATCGGCTGTGCCTCCTACCCGCCCCATTACAGCAATCGTATTCACCGTGACGACTGTATCGGCGTGCTGCGGCATCTGATCGAAATGAATCTGGCGGGCCAGTTCCCCGAGGACCTCTATCTGGCCTCGGATCCCAACCCCACTCCTTACCATAAGATTCTGGAATGGCTGCGGGAACAACTGGGAGTTGAGTCGGAACCGGGCTTCGATATCAGCAGCAAGCTGCGGGGGGGCAGCAAACGCTGTTCCTGCCAGCGTCTGCTCAACAGCGGTTACCAGTTCAGACACCCGGATTTCCGCTCAGGGTTCAAAGCGCTGCTGACTACGACGGAGCAGCAGCGCTGAAATTCCGTTATCAGCGGTTCAGCACCTCGGCGGCACGTCTGGCGAAGTAGGTCAGAATGCCGTCGGCACCTGCACGCTTGATGCATACCAGCGACTCCATCATCACCGACTCTTCATCCAGCCAGCCGTTCTGAATCGCCGCCATATGCATCGCGTACTCACCGCTGACCTGATAGACGAAGGTCGGCACCATCAGCTCATCTTTGACCCGTCGCACAATATCCAGGTAGGGCATGCCGGGCTTCACCATCACCATATCGGCGCCTTCGGCCAGATCCAGTGAGACTTCGTGCAGGGCCTCGTCACTGTTGGCCGGATCCATCTGATAGTTGAACTTGTTGCCCTTGCCGAGATTACCGGCGGAGCCGACCGCGTCCCGGAAAGGCCCATAATAGCTGGAAGCGTACTTGGCACTGTAGGCCATGATCCGGGTGTGGACGTGATCGCCATCTTCCAGTACATCGCGGATCGAACCGATGCGGCCATCCATCATGTCGGAGGGCGCGACGATATCGGCGCCGGCTTCGGCATGGGACAGCGCCTGCTTCACCAGGGTTTCCACGGTGCGGTCGTTAAGCACATACCCGCTGCTGTCGATAATGCCGTCCTGGCCGTGGGTGGTAAACGGGTCCAGCGCCACGTCGGTCATCACCCCCAGCTCCGGACAGGCATCTTTCAGCGCCCTGACCGCGCGCTGGGCCAGTCCGTCAGGATTATAGGCCTCTTCGGCATATTCGCTTTTGGCCGCGGCTGGTGTGACCGGGAACAGGGCGATGGCAGGCACCCCCAGTGCCGAGATTTCCCGGGCCTCTTTCACCAGCAGGTCGATACTCATCCGCTCGACGCCGGGCATTGAAGGCACCGGCTCCCGCTGGTTCTGTCCTTCCAGTACAAACACCGGCCAGATCAGATCATCAGGGGTCAGTACGGTCTCACGCATCATACGACGGGAGAAATCATCTCTGCGCATCCGGCGCATGCGGGTTTCCGGGAAAAAACGCTGACTGTTATAAAATGCCACTTCATCACCCTCACTGGCTCTGAGTTGCCACCGGTCAGATGGCAATCTCACTCTATACTGAATGAGCGCATAGTAGCGCACATGTCCGGATCAGAGAATGAGAATGGTCAAACCGATCAGCATCTGGTCAAATCGGCTGCTATACACCTGTTTCCAGAGGAACTGTTACGATGAAAAAAGTTGCTGTTATCCTGTCCGGCTGTGGTGTTTTCGATGGTTCAGAGATTTACGAATCGGTGCTGACGCTGATGAACCTGGAACAGCAGGAGCTGGCGTATCAGTGTATGGCGCCGAATATTAACCAGCTTCATGTCATCAACCACCTCACCGGAGAAGTCGATGCGGAAGATCAGCGCAACGTACTGGTAGAAGCGGCCCGGCTGGCCCGCGGTGAGATTATCGATCTGGCGGATGCCGATCCTGACGCCTACGACGCACTGATCATCCCCGGCGGTTTCGGCGCCGCTAAAAATCTGTCCGATTTTGCCGTCGCCGGCGCCGGCTGCACAGTGAACGCGCAGGTTCTGTCGTTTACCCGGGCCATCCATCAGGCGGGAAAACCGGTGGGACTGATCTGTATCGCCCCGGCCATGACACCGATTATCTTCGGTAAGGATGCGCTCTGTACCATCGGTACCGACGAGGGTACAGCTGCCGCAATCAAATCCATGGGCGGCCGCCACCAGGCCTGCGGGGTTGATGAGATCGTTATCGATCAGCAGCGCAAAATTGTCACCACCCCGGCCTATATGCTGGCCGGCTCCATCTCCGAAGCGGCCGCCGGCATCGGACGGCTGGTGAAAGAGATCGCCGCGATGCTCTGAGCGATAGCGGCTGATCGGACGAAAAAAGAACCGGAGAGGTTATATTATGCAGGCGGGCCGCCGCCCCTGCTGCGGTCTGTCAGCCGGAATGCCACCTCAATCAGAGTGCCCGGGCGTTCATAAAGGCCTGCTCCGACAGAGAGTGCCACTGAGCGGCCTGTTCCCTGAAACGACGGAAAGACTCATAGACCCGGCCGGTAAGCGGATCTTTACCGGCTTCTTCGGCCAGCACCTCCTCCGACAGCTCTTTCAGCCGTATCAGCACCTCATCCGGAAACTTGCGCAACTCCACTTTGTGATCGCTGATCAGACGTTGCAGAGCCGCATTATTTCTGGCGGTGAAATCCGCCAGCATATCCTGATTAGCAACCCGACAGGCCGCCCGAACGATGGCCCGGAGATCCTCGGGCAGAGCCTCGAACGCCTGGCGGTTTACAAAGACCTCCAGGGTCGTGCCGGGCTCATGCCAGCCCGGGTAGTAGTAGTAACGAGCCGCCTTATGGAGCCCGAACGCCAGATCATTATAAGGCCCCACCCATTCAGTGGCGTCGATAGCGCCGGACTGCAGGGATGGAAAGATCTCTCCCCCCGGCAGCAGTACCGGCTCACCACCGGCCCGTTTCAGTACCTCTCCGCCCAGTCCCGGGATTCGCATTTTCAGGCCGCGAAGGTCCTCCACTGAATCGACCGGCCGGTTGAACCAGCCGCCCATCTGCACTCCGGTATTACCGGCAGCCATCGGCACCAGACCGAACTCGGCATACACTTCCTGCCAGAGTTCCATCCCCCCTCCGTAGTAGAGCCAGGAGTTCATCTCCTGAGCCGTCAGTCCGAAGGGTACCGCCGAGAAAAACTGTGCCGCCGGTACCCTGTCTTTCCAGTAAAAGGCCGCGCCATGGCCCATCTCTGCGGTACCGGCAGACACCGCATCGAAGGTCTCCAGGGTATCGACCAGCTCCCGGGCACCGTAGACCTTGACCCGGATCCGGCCGCCACTCAGCTCGCCGATCAGCTTCGCCAGGTTGTTGGCACCGACCCCCAGGCCGGGAAAGTTTTTCGGCCAGGTCGTCACCATCTTCCAATGGATGACCTCGGTCTTTGCTGATCCGGCCGGATCACTACTGCTGCAGGCGGCAAGAGCACCGGTCGCCAGTGCTCCGACACCCAGCGCTCTGACCAGTTCGCGACGCTTCACTCCGGTTCTCCTCGTGATCGGTAGTGGCGTCCAAACTATCATGGCCTCCGGCCACCCGCAAATCCCCTGCCGGCACCGGAGGTTACAAAAAACAGATCTGAATCAGGCTCTTTCGAGCGCCGGCCTGAGCCCGCAGAAGCACAATGCTGCGTCGCACAAAACAGTGGAAAATACTGGTTTTGAACCGCACTTTTACATATCCTTATGCCTCCTGTCAGACCCGCTAACAAACCAGGACAGTCAGCCGTGAACACCGTCAATCTGTTGAAAGCCATCGCCGAAGCACGCCCTTCTCTGCGAAAGTCAGAACAGAAGGTGGCCGACTACGTTCTGGCTCAACCCAACGACATCATTCACATGCGTATCGTTGATCTGGCCTCCGAAGCCCAGGTCAGCGAGCCCACCGTGGTTCGTTTCTGCCGGGCGCTGGACTATGACGGATTTCAGGATTTTAAGCTGACCCTGGCCCAGGTGCTGGCGACCAACCCGAACTTCGAGCCGTTCTCCCTGAACAAGAAAGACACCGTTAACGACTTTAAGCAGAAGATCTTCGACTCGACTGTCGGTAACCTCATGAATATCAAAGAAGATCTTGATGCTCATACGCTGGAAAAAGCGATCGAAGCGCTGGCCCGGGCCAAGCGTATCGAATTCTACGGCTTCGGGGCTTCGGCTGCCGTCTGTACCGACGCCCAGCACAAGTTCTACCGTCTGAAAGTCACTGCGGTGGCCTATTCAGATCCCCACCTGCAGTCCATCTGTGCCGTCAGCCTGTCAGAGGGCGACGTGGTCGTGGCGATCTCCCAGACCGGCCGCACCAAGGATCTGCTGCATTCGGTGAAGCTGGCGAAGGAGAACGGCGCCACCGTTATCTCGCTGTGCCCCAGCGATACACCGCTGGCGGAGCTTGCCACCATCCCGATCCATATTGATCTGGAGGAGGACAAGGACCTCAGCGCTCTGATGTCCTCCCGGGTGGTGCATCTGGTGGTTATCGATGTGCTGGCCGTGGGGCTGGCGATGAAACTCGGCCCCGGCGTTATCGACCATCTGAAGACCATTCGCCGCAGCCTGCGCTCGCTGCGCCAGAATGAAAAGCGTCCGCCGGTTCGTAAGAGCTGAGCCCCCACCCGCTGCTGTCGCAGCTCTCCACCCATCCCTCAGGTCGACGGCTCGACTGTCGCCTGCCGCGGTGCACTATTGATTTTTCCGGCCACGGTAAGATTAAATAGGATTTCTGGCTCTGGATTGTCATTAAGCAGTCACAGTGACATTCCAGGATAGTACCCAGATCCTGATTGTTATGTCGGCGTGGAGTAATGACCATGATGCGAGACGATCACCAGCTGAGTGACCTGCAGACCCAGATCTTTGATATTTTCATGGAGCTGGATTCCGAAACCCAGGTGGCCGAAAAGAAAGCGGCCAGTGAGCGTAACCTGCATGCCAGGCGCGCCATCGAAGATCATTTTGAGAAGAAGCGGCTCCACAAGGCGCTGATCGATTACGACTTCGAGTAATCCCTGAACTGAATCCTCTGCGCCCTCTCCACCGGGGGCGAGGATTTCCGCTCCGTCACTGATGCCAGTCAGTGGCCAGCCTGTTGCGGCAGTGCCACCGACAACAGCAGTGCCGCAGTCAGCAGCCCCGATGAGAGCCACAGGCAGGCTTCGAGTCCCTGTGCCTGAAACAGCCAGCCACCGCAGACCGTACCCAGCAAGCGTCCCATGGCATTGGCCATATAGTAGAACCCCACATCCAGCGAGACTCCGTCTTCACTGGCAAACGCCAGAATCAGATAGGAGTGCAATGACGAATTCAGGGCAAAAACCAGGGCGAACAGCAGCAATCCGATCACCAGCACCGGTGCAGCGGACCACTGACTCAGGCAGACTGCGATCAGCCCGGGAATCAGAACCAGCGGCAGCAGCCAGAGCAACGCATCTCTGCCTGTCGGCACATGGCCGGCGGTTCTGCCGGTGAGTCGCGGAGCCAGTGCCTGCACGGCCCCGTAACCGATTACCCAGAGCGCCAGAAATCCCCCCACCAGACTGTGATCCCAGCCCAGGCTCTGACTCATATAGACCGGTAACGCCACCACAAACCAGACATCCCTGGCACTGAACAGGAACAGCCTGGCTGCCGACAGCAGATTGATGGAGCGACTCTTTGAGAGGATATCCCGGAATTTTGGCTTGTAGCTGGCCTGTCCCAGATCGCGTTTCAGTAGCCACAGACTGGTTGCCAGAATGACTGTCAGCAACAGTGCCATCAGCACCATCGCGCCCCGGAAACCGACCAGCGCCAGCAGCGCGCCGCCCAGAAAGAAGCCGATCCCTTTCAGGGCATTTTTTGAGCCGGTCAGCAGCGCTACCCACCGGTAAAGACTGTGCTGGCGACTGCTGTCCACCAGCAGCTTTACCGAGCTCTTGGCGCTCATTTTGTTCAGATCCTTGGCAATACCGGACAATGCCTGAGCCGCCATCACCCAGGGAATGCTGAGCCAGGGGGAGGGAACCGCCAGCATCAGTAATGCCGCAACCTGCATCAGCAAGCCGATATTCATGGTGCGGTTGAGACCGATTCGGGCACCCAGCCAGCCGCCCACCAGATTGGTGACCACACCGAAGAACTCGTAGAACAGAAACAGCAGCGCGATCTCCAGCGGCGAATAACCAAGCTGATGGAAGTGCAGCACCACCAGCATTCGCAAAGCGCCGTCGGTGAGGGTGAAAGCCCAGTAATTACCGGTAACGACCAGGTACTGACGCAGTCCGGCCCGATCAGCCACGGCAGTCTGCAGCCCCACCACGGTTCAGAGCCCTGCCAGCGCCACTTTGCGGGCCAGTTCCACGGTCCGGCAGGCATAGCCCATCTCATTGTCATACCAGGCGTAGAGCTTCACCAGCGTCCCATTAATCACCAGGGTGGAGAGGGCATCGATAACGCTGGAGCGGGTATCGCTCCGGTAATCGATGGAGACCAGCGGCCGTTCTTCATAGCCCAGAATTCCCTGCAGCGGGCCGGCGGCGGCCTCCCGGAACAGCTGATTGACCTGTTCCACCGTGGTGGCCGACTCCAGTTCAAACTGGCAGTCGGTGATGGAAGCATTGGCCAGCGGCACACGCACGGCATGGCCGTTCAGGCGGCCCTTCAGCTCCGGGTAAATTTCCATAATGGCGGTCGCCGAACCGGTGGTGGTGGGAATCAGTGACATGCCGCAGGCTCTGGCGCGACGCAGGTCCTTATGGGGCTGATCGAGAATACTCTGGGTGTTGGTGATATCGTGAATGGTGGTAAAAGCGCCGTGCCTGATACCCAGGTTATCCCGGATCACCTTTACCACCGGCGCCAGGCAGTTGGTGGTGCAGGAAGCGGCTGTAACGATGGGATAGCGCTGCGGATCATAGAGATGGTCATTGACACCCATCACCACATTCAGCACCGACGGTTCTTTTACCGGTGCGGTTACCACCACCCGCTTCACCCCCTGGTCCAGATAGGGCTGCAGGGCAGCGGTGGAGCGGAATTTACCGCTGGCTTCGATCACCAGATCACAGTCACTCCAGTCGCCCTGCTCCAGCTCGCTGCTGGCGGTCACTGCAATCGAGCGGCCATCGATCAGCATCCGGTCGCCATCCGCCTCCGCCTGGTGCTGCCAGCGGCCATGAACGGAATCAAAGTTAAGCAGATGAGCCAGAGTAGCGGCGTCACCCGCCGGGTCATTGATGCGAACAAACTCAAACTCCGGCCAGCCCCAGGCCGCCCGCAACGCCAGCCGTCCCATCCGCCCGAAGCCATTAATACCCACCCGACATACCATCTGTGTTTCCTCCGCTGCTGACAACTATCCGCACCGCTCTCCTCAGCATGACCCGGTCAGGAGGAGAACCGGCAGTTGTCGCCAATTATACATTCGCACATATGTATTTCCATATATATGGAATAATAAATCTGAAAACGGTCTCCCGGCAGCCCTTCGTCCTGTCAGCAGTTGGCCGTCTGGCGGACCGGTCGCTCACCCATAGCGGCGAGACGGCTGCGATCATCCCGCAACCATCCCTCATTAGCGGTCAATGTACAGTCCAGCACCTGGCCTATCCAGCCGGGCAATGATGCGCTGATCTGATAGAAAACCCACTGGCCCTGACGACTGTCGGAAATCAGGCCGCTGTTTCGCAGCTGCGCCAGATGTCTGGAAAGCTTGGGTTGTGAAAGGTTCAGTGCACTGGTCATCTCACAGACGCAGAGTTCACCTTCCGTACGCAGCAATAACAGCGTCCGCAGACGGGTATCGTCGGCCAGACACTTGTACACGGCGGCCGGTGAATCCTGAAATACCATACTGATCTGCCCCTGATAACCCGAATATGACCGCGCAGCATGGGACTGCGCAAAATGGACTATGATACTCGATTTGTTGTTGGGAGATCAGGGCCGGAACCGGAGCGGATCATCCGACAACAGCTCTGACCAGCTCAAAAGCCCAGCCGGGAAGCAGCCCGATCCCCAGCGTCGCGATACCGGTGACAGCCAGCGCGAACCGCAGTGGCAACGGCTGGAAAATGTTCGGTTTACGCCGCGGCTCACGCATATAGATCAGCATCACAATCCGCAGATAGAAAAAAGCAGCGATGACGCTGAACAGTACCGCGAGAACGGTCAGCACCACATAACCCTGATCGAGCAGGGCGACAAATATATAGAATTTGGCGATAAATCCGGCCGTGGGTGGCACCCCCGCCAACGCAAAAAGAAACAGCAACGCCAGCAGGGCCAGTATCGGGTGGTGTTTCGACAGGCCACTGTAGTCTTCGATCTGCTCGCCGGAGAAATTCTCCTCCCGCATCATCACCACCACCGCAAATACTCCCAGATTCATAAAGGTGTAGATCAGCAGATAAAGCATAACGCTGGCCGGACCGTCGCTGCCGCCGGCGACCAGTCCCAGCAGAGCAAAACCAGCATGGGCAATACTGGAATAGGCCAGCATCCGCTTGATACTGGTCTGCACCAGCGCCACCAGACTACCTACCGCCATGGTGGCTACAGCAAGTACCGCAACCAGGGTCAGCCAGATGTCAGTCAGCGGTGCCAGAGCATACAGAAAGACGCGCAGAATAACGGCAAAACCGGCGGCTTTCGGTGCCACCGACATAAAGGCGGTAATGGATGTGGGAGCACCTTCGTAAACGTCCGGAACCCACATATGAAAGGGTACCGCGGCAATCTTAAAGCCAAGCCCGGCCAGCAGGAACAGGGTGGCGAGGACGATGGCAGGGTCACTCCCCGTGCCGGTTAATGCCGCGCTCAGGCCCTCCAGCCGGGTGGTACCGGTGAGCCCGTAGAACAGCGAGATGCCGTAGAGCATCAGACAGGTGGAGAGGGCACTGAGAATGACATACTTCAGTGACGACTCGTTGGAGCGTCGGTTATGTTTGAGATATCCGACCAGTACACAGATCGCCAGCGCCATCAGTTCGAGTCCGACATAGATGCTGATCAGGTCGGTGGCGGAGACCATGATCATCATGCCACTCAGAGCAAACAGCATCATCACAAAGTACTCGCCGTGATCCTCGGCCTCGAGCCTGATGTAGTGGATCGACAGCAGCATGGTCAGCGCTGTTGCAAGGAACAGGATCATTTTAAAGAAGGCGGCGAAACGGTCAGCGGCGTACATACCGTTATAAGCCAGATCGGTGCAGGCCCGACTGTACCCGGTGACGCAGTCCTCAGCCGTCAGCTCCTGTGTCAGGATCAGCGTCAGGGCGGCGGTAACCACCACGGCGGCGATCGCCAGCCCGGCGATCAGAGCGACCCGCCGACGTTTTAGCAGCAGATCCGTCACCAGCAGCAGGCAGGCGATAGCCAGCAGGACGATTTCCGGCAGGCTGATAATAACCGAATGCAGAATAGCGTCGAGATTCATGGTCGGACGACCTCCCGCACTGACTCCAGCACCCTGCCCGTCACAGTCCCCGGCATAGTCTCAACCGCCAGCGGGGCCGATCCCAGCTGTTGCAGCAGATGCTCCACCGAAGCGTGGATCAGATTCAGAAATGGCAGTGGATAAAAACCAATCCAGATCACAAAGAGGGCGAGAGAGGCGATGGCCAGCAGCTCCCGGGCATTGATATCCCGGATCTCCTTCAGGCCGCTGGCCACTGGCCCCAGCGCCATCCGTTTATACATGCGAAGCAGGTAGGCGGCACTGAGCATCGCTCCCAGCACCGCCAGAGCAGCAAATAACTTGTTGTCAGCGAAGGCTCCGGCCAGTACCAGTAACTCGCCGATAAAGGCACCGGTGCCTGGCAGCGCCATCGACGCCAGGGTGAACAGCGCAAAAAAACAGGTATAAACCGGTACGACTTTCATCAGGCCGCCATAGTTGCTGATCGCCCTGGTGTGGGTGCGTTCGTAGATCAGACCGACAAACAGAAACAGGGCGCCGGTGATGATGCCGTGGTTGAACATCTGCAGGATGCCCCCTTCCAGCCCACGTTCATTGAAGACAAACAGGCCCAGGGTGACCACGCCCATATGGCTGATACTGGAGTAGGCCACCAGTTTTTTCAGATCCTGCTGGGCCAGCGCCAGGTAGCCGCCATAGATGATGGCGATAACTGACAGGATCAGTATCGCTCCTGAGAAATAGTGGGAGGCCAGCGGCAACATCGGCAGGGAAAAACGCAGGAAGCCGTACGCCCCCATCTTCAGCAGTACCCCGGCCAGAATAATACTGCCCGCCGTGGGCGCCTGGACATGGGCATCGGGCAGCCAGGTGTGCAACGGAAACATCGGTACCTTGATGGCAAAGCCGAAAAACAGCGCCACAAACACCCACAGCTGAATATCAAACGGGTAGTCCCGCTCCATCAGCGTCAGCATATCGAAGGTCTTTCCGCCGGCGTAATAGAGCACGATGATCCCGACCAGAAAAAGTACGCTGCCGGCCAGGGTGTAGAGGAAAAACTTAAACGCTGCGTAAATCCGGTTTTCCCCGCCCCAGACACCGATAATGAGGAACATCGGGATCAGCATCGCCTCCCAGAAAATAAAGAACAGCAGCATATCCAGGGCACAGAAGACTCCCAGCATGCAGCTCTGCATAACCAACAGCGCGATCATGAATTCCCGGACCCGCTGTTCAACAGCCTGCCAGGAGGCCAGTACACAGACCCAGCCGATCAGGGCGGTCAGAAAGACGAACAGGATGCTGATCCCATCCACACCGAGCGAATAGTAGATATTGAGCGTTTCGATCCAGCGATGGCTTTCCCGGAACTGCATCTGATAACTGTCGGGATCGAAGGCCAGCAGCAGCTGTATCGTCAGCAACAGATCGAGGGTACAGATCAGCAGCGTCAGCCACTTTATCCGCGTCTCGTTTCGGACCAGCAGGAGTACCACGGCACCTGTCAGTGGCAGAAAAATAATCAGACTCAGTACCGGGAAGTCCATGGCCTCAGTTCCCGCCTGCCGGTATCAGCAATGCCATCAAAGGCGCGGTGCGGCTGATCACGGCATACACCGCAATGCAGAGCACGATGCCGACAATCATCGCCAGTGCATAATGGCCCAGCATACCGCTCTGCAACCGCCGCAGTTTCGCAGCACCATGGAGGCTGAAACGGGCCAGACCATTCACCACCCCATCAATGACATGGCGATCAAACCAGAGCCCCGCTGCCGCACAGGCGTAGAGGCTTCGCAACACCAGGGTATTGGCCAGCTCGCTGACCCCCCCTTCATAGCGGGCAACGGGGTGGTGGGCAAACCAGCTGAAGACCCGGGCGCCTTTGCGGTAAAACCAGTCGGTATCCAGGCTGACACGGTCCTCCGGGTTAAGGTAGCGGAACATCAGCACGAACCCCAGCGCGGTAAACAACAGGAAACTGAGGCTGTCGGTGACATGGGCGGCACTGTAAGGCTCAAACATGACCGGCCAGGGAAGCAGACTGTAGAGCAGATTCGGAAACAGTCCGATGATCAGGCAGAGCAGCGCGGCGATACTCATGGCAACCAGCATGTTCACCGGTGCTTCCGTCGTTTGTCCGCTTTCCCGGCGAAGGGGCGGCGGATCATCGGTTTTACCGAAAAAGGCGTGGTAGGACAGCTTCAGACCGATCGACAGGAAGGTGCCGGAGGAGGCCAGTGTCAGCATCAGATAGACCAGTGTCCGCTGATCCTGTTCGCTGGCCGCCACCACCATCGCCTTGCTGACAAAGCCGCTGAACAACGGAAAAGCGGAGATCGAAACCGCACCGACCATATACAACAGCAGGGTCAGCGGCATGGTTCGGTAGAGCCCGCCCAGCTCGGTCAGCTTGCTTCTGCCGGTCATAAAGATCACGGTTCCGACCGCCATAAAAAGCAGCCCCTTGTAGAGGATATGGGCAAAAGCGTGGGCGCCGGCGCCGTTCTGAGCCAGCTCAGTGCCCAGACCGACACCACACACCATAAAGCCGACCTGACTGACGATGTGATAGGCCAGCAGACGCCGGCAGTCGTTTTCCAGTACCGCGTAGACCACCCCGTAAATAGTCATCACCGCACCCAGCCAGATCAGTATTTCCGTGCCAGGACAGGCTCGCAGCAGCACGTAGACCGCTGTCTTGGTGGTAAAGGCGCTCAGAAAGACCGCCCCGGTGATGGTTGCTTCCGGGTAGGCATCGGTCAGCCAGGCACTGAGGGGCGGAACCGCGGCATTGAGCAGAAAGCCCAGCAGGATCAGCGAGAAAGCCAGCCCCCCCTGAACCTCAAAGACGCTGAACTCGGCGGATCCGGTGTCGGCGATCTGCAGCACGATACCCGCCAGTAAGCAGACGCCCCCGGTGATATGCACCAGCAGATAACGAAAACCTGCCGCCGTCGAACGTGGATTGCGGCGGGCAAATATCAGCCAGGCGGAGGAGAACGCCATAATCTCCCAGAACACAAACAGAGTGAGATAATCGCCTGCAAACACTACTCCCAGGGCACTGCCGACATAAAGAAACGCAGCCATATGTTCAGCGACAGCACGGAGATGCAGCGCATAGATGACGCCGATCAGCGCCATCAGAGTAAAGACCAGCGCGAACAGCACACTGAGTTTGTCCACCCGAAGCAGTACCATCTCCTGGCCGACAAACTGGTGGCGCCAGTGAACCGCGTCGGTCGGCGACGCCAGCAGCATCAACACCACGCTGATCAGGGCCAGCAGTGGAATCAGCAGCAGCCAGAGTTGCCTTGCCCGGCCACCAAACAGGCCGATCGGCAGAGCGCCGATCAGGAAGATTAACCCCGGGTGAAGCCACTCAGTCATCGTAGTAGTCTTCCCGTTTCATCAGGCCACAGCGATGCCCCAGCAGTTTGGCGACGGCCACTATCAGCAGGCAGCAGAGCAGACCAGCCAGTGCGTGCCAGCCCGGCAGCTGACCCGAAAAGAAAATGCCATGCTTCGCCGGTACCAGCAGATCGATCAGTACCGTCAGCAGCAGTAATGCGATAAACCCCTGTCGGCATCTGCGGGCATGGCGAGGGGCCCTGACGACATCGATAAACCTGGCAATCGCTCTACCTCTGATCATGGAATCACCCCCTGCGCCAGCGTCAGAAAATAACCGGGCCAGAATCCCATCAGCAGCGAAAGCAGCGCGGTCACCACCAGCGGCACCGTCACCAGCGGAATTTCACGAACAGGTTCTCTGGCGGCGGCTTCGCGCTGATGTGCCGGCTCCTCCTCAAAAAAAGCCTTATAGGTGATAGGCAGGAAATAAACCGCATTGAGCACCGAGCTGGTCAGCAGCACCAGCAGAAAGGCCAGCTGGCCCGCTTCGACGGTACCGACGATCAGGTACCACTTGCTGACAAAACCGCCCACCGGCGGGATGCCGATCATGCTGAGGGATCCGATAAAAAAAGCCGCCATGGTCCAGGGCAGGTGCCGACCGATCCCCGACAGCTCGCTGATCTTCTTTCTGCGGCTGGCGCAGTAGATCGAACCGGCACAGAAAAACAGGGTGATCTTGGCGAAGGCGTGGCTGGCGATATGGACGATACCGCCCACCATGGCGCTGGGCGCCAGCAGCACCGCGCCGAGGATAATATAGGAGAGCTGGCTGACCGTGGAGTAAGCCAGCCGTGCCTTGAGGTCATCCCGGGTCATGGCGTAGATCGATGCCATCAGAATGGTGAAGGAGACGACATAGGCGGTGGCAATCCCCAGCCCCAGCTGCGCCATCAGGTCGATGCCGAAGACATCGAACACCACCCGCAGCACACAGAAGACCCCCATTTTGACCACAGCCACCGCGTGCAGCAGGGCGCTGACCGGAGTCGGCGCCACCATGGCCGCCGGCAGCCAGATATGCAGCGGCATGATGGCCGCCTTGGCAAACCCGGCCAGGTAGCAGATATAAACCGCAATCAGCAGCAGCGGTGAGGCTGACACCTCCGCCAGCAGGCCTCCGGTGGCGAAGTCCAGATCGTCGGCGATGGAAAAGGTGAGCGCGATGGCAGCCAGCAGAAAAGTCTTGGAGGTGCCGATCAGATAGATAATGTACTTTTTACCGCCCTCCCAGGCTTCAGCGGTCTCCCGATGAAAAACCAGCGGATAGGTGATCAGGCTTAACAACTCATAAAAAATGATCAGAGTGAACAGATTGGCGGCAAAGGCACCGCCGACCGCGGCGCCGATACTGATGGCGAAACAGCAGAAAAAACGGGTCTGGGCATGTTCATTGAGGCTGCGCATATAACCGATGGAATAGACCGCAGCCAGAATCCACAACAGTGAGGAGATGGTGGCAAAGACCATCCCCAGCGGATCAACCCGAAAACCGAATTCAATCCCCGGCAGGACGGTAAACAGCCTGCATTCGATAATGCCCCCCTCCAGAATGACAGGGGCCATGGAGGCGACAACCAGAAAGTTGGCCGTGGCTGCCAGCAGCGACACACTGTCTCTGAGACCGGCTTTGCGGTTGAGCGCGAGGGTGGCAAAGGCCGCCAGTGTGCATATCAGCACGGCAATCAGCGGCCTGATGCTCTCCAGTGTTTGCAAAGCGCCCTCCTGTTTCTGCCCGGCCTGTCAGCCGCTTTGTTGCTTCAGCCCCTCGGCGATCAGCCTTTCATCAGATCGATCTCATCGACTTTCAGGGTCGCCCGGTTTCTCATCAGGGCGATAACGATGGCCAGCGCCACGGCGACTTCTGCAGCGGTGACGGTAATAACAAAGATGGCAAAGATCTGTCCGCGCATATCCACCAGATACCAGGAAAAGGCCAGCAGGTTGATATTGACGGCGTTCAGCATCAGCTCCAGGCACATCAGCACGATCAGCACGTTACGTCGCAGCAGCAGGCCCGCCAGACCGATAACGAACAGAACGGCACCCAGTGCCAGATACCAGGAGAGTGGGACCATCAGCCGGTCTCCTCTTTCTGCAGCGGGACTTTCGGGTCGGCGGGGGCTGTCCCGGTGGCCTCGCCTCTGTCCGCTGAAGGTTCTTTACCGGCTGAAGGCTCTCTACCAGCAGAGGGCACTCTGCTCTCTGAAGGCTCTCCCCCCGCAAAGGGCTCTTTTTTAGCCAGCAGAATGGCTCCGATCAGCGCCACCAGCAGAATCACCGACACCACTTCGAATGGCAGCAGGAACTCTGAGAACAGTGTCGTCCCCAGCTCTGCGGTGGTTCCCGTCAGCCGGGCACCGGTGCTCTCGCGACTGGCCGGAAGCTGAGACAACAGCTCGCTGCTTAACAGCATAAACAGCATGATGCCACCCAGCAGCACCGTGGCACTGAGGGTGAGCCAGCGGTTACCGGGGGTAAATCGCTCGAAGGCGGCCTTTCGAATATCGAGCATCACAATCACGATAACGAAGAGGACGATGGTGGAGCCGACATAGACGAAAATCTGTGCGGCGGCGAGAAACGGTGAACGCAGCAGTATAAACAGGGCGGCAATCTGCACGAAACAGGCGATCAGGCTGAGGGCGCTGTATACCGGATTTCTGGCCAGCACCACACCCAGCGCGAAAATAACCGCCAGCGAGGCGAATAGCAGGAAAAACAGCGTTTCCAAATCGCCACTCCTTTTTCAACCCGTCAGTGTTGTTGAGGTTTTCGCGTCCTCTCGTGCCTGAGAATATTGTCCCACCAGTGGTAGCCATCCCGCTGCTTTGGTTCCACGGTCAGCTGATGCGGCTGTGGCCGGAACTCTGCGCTGACCACCTGGCCGGCCTGCTCGGTTTTTCCGGGCATGCTCAGCAGCTGATCCCTGCCGACCACCAGCTGTTCCGGGGTATAGGCGGAGAACTCGTAGACGCTGCCCAGGGCGATCGCTTCCACCGGACAGGCATCTTCGCAGAGACCACAGTAGAGGCAGCGCCCCAGATCGATATCAAAAACCCGGGGATGGCGCTCACCCTGCTCATCCTCATAGGGAATAACGGTGATACAGTCGCTGGGGCAGATTCTGGCGCAGAGCTCACAGGCCACGCACTTGTTGTTGCCCGCCTCGTCGGTGCGCAGAAAGTGATGTCCCCGAAAGCGCGGATAGGGTTGCCACTTCTCCCGGTCCGGGTACTGCATGGTGACGGTTTTCGAGAACATGTAGCTCAGGGTCAGCCTGAGCCCTGCAAACAGATCACGGAAAAATGCCCAGCCGATCCAGCGCTGCAGCAGCTGTGTTGCGGGTACGGATCCGGTTGCGGCGGTCGGTATGGCAGTGTTGTGGGAGTCTGTCAGATTATCACGGTGCATAGTACAAACCTCCCGGTTTGCCTATCGCTTAAGAGTACGGACGCATATTACAAGTCTAGACCTTAAACAATGATAAAACCCGTCACCAGAATGTTGAGCAGCGACAGCGGCAGCAGCACTTTCCAGCCGATGCTCATCAGCTGATCGTAGCGGTAGCGGGGAAACGTGAAGCGGAACCACATAAACAGCCAGACGAAGAAAGCGACCTTCAGAATAAACCAGACCAGCGGTGGCAGCGGCAGCAGAACCCCGTGCCAGCCGCCGAAAAACAGAATCACACAGAGGACCGACAGGGTGAGCATGACGATGTATTCGCTGACCATGAAAAAGGAGAAGCGCAGACCGCTGTATTCGGTGTGGTAACCGGCGCCCAGATCCCCCTCCGCCTCAGCCAGATCGAAGGGGATACGCTGGGCCTCGGCCAGGCCGGCAATCAGAAACACGAAGAATCCCAGCGGTTGATAGAGGATATGCCAGCTGTCGGCCTGGGCATCGACGATATCCCCCAGGTTCATGGACTGGCTCAGCATCATGACCCCGATCACCGCTATCCCCATCGGCACCTCATAGCTGATCAGCTGGGCACAGGTCCGCATGCTGCCCAGCAAGGCGTATTTGCTGTTGGCGGCCCAGCCGCCGAAGATCACGCCGTAAATCTCCAGCCCGCCGACGGCGATGATATACAGCAGCCCCACGTTCATATCGGACAGGTACAGCTGTTCGCCGACCGGTATCGCGACAAAAACCGCAAAGGGCGGCACCAGTGAGATGACCGGCGCGATCCGGAACAGGGTTCGGTCCGCCTGATCGGGGATAATATCCTCCTTGGACATCAGCTTGATCACGTCGGCAATCGGCTGCAGGGTTCCGTGCCAGCCGACCCGCATAGGGCCCAGTCGCTGCTGGATATGACCGGCAATCTTGCGTTCCGCCCAGGTAAAGGGGATTGGCAGCAGAAACAGGATCAGCATCACCACCGCTACCTTCAGCAGCAGGGTAGCCGCGATCAGCAGCTCGCTCATGGTGCTCTTTTTAACCTGTTCATAACGTCGCTCCCGGCTCTGAAGGATTCGAAGTTGCGGAAGAGGCCCGGCTTTCAGCAGCACCGCTGATCTCAACGAGACAGGGGTAGCTGTCCGGACCGAAAAAACGATTCAGCTGCAGCGCCCGGAAGTTCTCCGGGATAAAGACCACCCCGACAGGAAAATCGCTGCGCAGTCTCACCGGCAGGCTGACCTCATGACCATGACCCCGCACCCGCACCAGATCGCCGTCCCTCACCCCCAGTCTGCGACCCTGCTGGTCATTCAGCTCAACCCGGGCACTGCCCTCGATACCGCTCAGCGTTTCTGAGTGCTCGGTAAGATAGCCGGAATGAAAGAGGCTGTTGCCGGTAATCAGATAAAATCCCCGCTCCCGGTCAGGGGGCGGCCTGGCAGCAGGCGGACTGTTATCCTCGGCCCTGAGCTCTGTGGCACTGAGCTCTCCGGCGCGCTCTGCCAGCGCCGGATCTGAGCTGGTGAACATGCCGTCACTGCCCAGCACACTGATCTCCACCGCCCGGTAACCGGGCAGCTGTTCGGCGATTTCGCCAGCAATCGATTCGACTGAAAAGGCCCCCGGTTCCTCGCCCATCGCCACGGCGACCGCCCGGAATATCTCCGTATCGGCTCTGGCCTCCGAGCGGTAGCGGGGCGGAAAAAAGACCTCGCCGCCGGACCCCGGATTCAGTCTCAGCGCCAGCGACTGCTTAACGGTCAGCTGCGGCGGCGCCGTCTGAGGGGGCTGCGCCGGATAGAAGGGCCGTACCCGCTGTACCCGCCCCTCGTTATTAGTAAAGCTGCCGTCGCTCTCTGCAAAGCTAAGCGCCGGCAATATCACATCGGCCAGCTGCGCCGTCTCCGAGCGGAACGCATCCTGTACAACCAGCAACTCCAGTCCTTTCAGCGCCTGCTCGACCCGCAAGCGGTCCGGGCAACTGAGCAGCGGATCTTCGCCGACCACATAGAGCATCCCCATCCGCCCCTGTTCCGACTGCGTGAGCATCCGACTGAAATCATCGGCGGAGGCGATACCCAGATCCCAGGCACCCAGCTGATTGCTGCGGTCGGACAGCAGTTGAAAGCCGGTCAGAATCCCGCCGCTATTCAGCAGCTCAAACAACTCATTGAGCCGTTGCAGGTTTTCGGCGACGCAGGGCGAGCGCAACAGATCGCTCCCTACCAGCACCGAGAGCGACCGGGATTGCGACAGCGCCGCCCCCAGTTCTGTCACGAAATCGCTGATCGTACTGCCGTCGAAACCGGGCCAGGACGGCACCGGTTCGGCCTCTCCCCGTAGCTGCGCCGTCAGCCGGGCCAGCAACTGCGACTCTTCCCCCGGCAGGTAGCGCTGACAGCAGCGGGCGATACGGTCCAGCCGGGAGGGCCGGGTGGAGATCAGGCAGATATCGAAGGGGGCTTTCGACCAGGTTTCACGAATCAGGTACTCCGAAACCGGGTTTTCATCGGTGACGTTGCTACCGACAATCAGCAGACTGTCGGCCTGCAGCAGTTCAGTCAGCGGTACCCGGCGGTAAAACCGGCCAATCAGCCGCTGCAGCGCCGGCCAGGCCTCAGCAAGCGGCCAGCGGCAGTGGCTGTCGATTTTGTCGGTCCGGAAAACATCGCGCATCAGCTTTCGGAAACCGAACAGAGTTTCACTGGTCAGTCCCTGGGAGATCAGGCCGCCGATGCTCTTTTCCCTGCGTCGGAGCTGATCAACACGCTCACGGAGATAAGCCATGGCCTCAGCCCAGGATACCCGGACCAGCTCGTCACCCTGACGCACCCGGGGATGATGAAGACGGTGGTCCGCCTGCTGCCGGGACAGGAAATCGATACCGAAACGCCCTCTGACACAGAGCGCCTCACGGTTCAGCCCCTGCTGGTGCCGCGATCGAACCCGCATCAGGCTTCCATCCCGCACCCCCACGGTCAGCTGGCAGCCGGTGCCGCAGAAGGGGCAGGTCGTATCCACCTCGGTCAGATCCCAGGGCCTGGCCTTATAGCGATAGGGCCGGCTCATCAGGGCGCCGACGGGGCAGACTTCCACGCAGTTACCGCAGTGATCGCAACCGGCCAGGCTTTCCATAAACCCGGTTTCGATCTGCTCGCTACCCCGGCCAATGGCTCCCAGCGCCCGGGCACCGACAATATCATCGCAGTAGCGAACACAGAGCTGGCATTGAATACAGCGGTTAAGATTGGCGATGATCACGCTGTTGAGCGGTATATCCCGGTCATGGCGGCGCTGTTTCTGTTCCTGAAAGCGGCCCTCGCCGGGACGATGAGCATAGACCAGATCCTGCAGCCGACACTCTCCCCCCTGGTCACAGACCGGACAGTCCAGGGGATGGTTGACCAGCAGGAACTCCAGGGTCGCTTCCCGGGCCTGCAGTGCCTTTTCCGACCGGGTATGGACCACCATACCGTCGGTGACCGGCGTAGCGCAGGCGGGCAGCAGCTTGCGTTGCCCTTCCACTTCCACCAGGCAGACCCGACAGGCTGCCAGCGGTGCCAGCCGCGGGTGGGAGCAGAAGGTGGGAATATCGATCCCCAGCTGCCGCGCGACATCGAGAATTAAACGGTCATCTTCCACCGCAGTGGTGATGCCGTCGATGGTGATCTCAGCCATAGCTGCATTCCACAACTCGTTGCATCACGTAATCCCCTGTCTGTTATCTTACAACTCCTGGTAGCGACAACTCATGAGCGCGCCCCGAAACGGCATCGCTGCTGGCGGATATGTTCACGGAACTCGTCACGAAAGTGCTTTATGGCGCCGCGCAGGGCCATAATCGCGCCGTCACCGAGCGGGCAGAAGGTGTTGCCGAAGATGTTGTTGCCCAGTCGCTCCAGCTCCTCGATATCGCCTTCCCGCCCTTCCCCGGCTTCGATTCGACGCAGCAGCTGCACCACCCAGCCCAGCCCTTCCCGGCAGGGCGTGCATTTACCGCAGGATTCATAGTGGAAAAATTCCAGAATCCGCCTGGTGACCCTGACGATGCAGTCCTGTTCATCCATCACGATCACCGCCGCCGATCCCAGCATTGAGCCGGCTGCGGCGAGGGCATCGAAGTCCATCGATACGCCGAGCTCACTGGCGGGAAACATCGGCGCCGAAGCGCCGCCGGGAATCACCGCTTTAATGGGACTGCCATCAGGTGTGCCGCCACCATACCTGTCGATCAGCTCTCGCAACGGGACCCCGGTCGGCACCTCATAGACACCGGGGTGCTTCACCCGGCCGCTGAGGCAGTAGAGTTTGGGGCCGGGCCCGGTCGGCGCGCCGATCGCCTTAAACCACTGCGGCCCCCGCTCAACGATATGGGGCACGCAGATCAGAGTTTCCACGTTGTTAATCACCGTCGGACAGGCATACAGCCCTTTGATCGCCGGAAAGGGTGGACGCAGTCGCGGCTGGCCCCGGTAACCTTCCAGAGACTCCAGCAGAGCGCTCTCCTCACCGCAGATATAGGCGCCGGCACCGCGATGGACAACGATATCGAGGCTGAAATCAGTGCCGAGGATTTGCTGGCCCAACAGCCCGTTCCGGTAGCACTCCTCAACTGCCTGCTCCAGCCGTTGCCGCCCCAGGCTGTACTCGCCCCGAATATAGATATAGGCCCGGGCGGCCCCCACGGCGTAACAGCTGATCATGATCCCTTCAATCAGCTGATGGGGGTCCTTTTCGATAATCAGCCGATCCTTGAAGGTCCCGGGCTCCGACTCATCGGCATTACAGCAGAGATATTTTGTCAGCCCGGGATCGGAGGGGATAAAAGACCACTTCAGGCCGGTAGCGAAACCGGCGCCACCGCGACCGCGCAGACCCGCCTCCTTCACCAGTGCAATCAGCTCCCCGGGCTGGTAGCTGTTGAGGGCGGCAGGCAGCGCCTGGTAACCGCCACCCGCCCTGTAGACCTCCAGGGTGTGGGAGTCTGCTCTGGTGCAGTTTTTCAGCAGTACCGGTTCATACATAGCGGCTTTTTACTTTTCTGGCTTTTGCCTGGTTGTTGTCTCGCCGGAAAGGCTGTCTCCGATGTTACTGTCACTGTTCCGGAGCGGCGGGCGGCGCGTCCCCCGGTGTAGCGGGCTGTGACCCTGAGACCACCAACCCCGAACCCTCATAGCTGTCGCCCTCGGAGCGGGCTGCTACAAACTCCGGTAGCAGCGGGCTCCGACCGCGAGACCGCCACCCCCGACCCCTCATAGCTGTCGCCCTCGGCGCGGGCTGCTACAAATCCCCGTAGCAGCGGGCTCCGACCGCGAGACTACAACACCGGAACCCACATAACCGTCGCCCTCGGAGCGGGCTGCTACAAATTCCGGTAGCAGTGGGCTCCGACCGCGAGACGACAACACCGGAACCCACCTAACCGTCGCCCTCGGAGCGGGCTGCTACAAACTTCGGTAGCAGCGGGCTCTGACCGCGAGACCACTACACCGGGCCCCACATAACCGTCGCCCTCGCCACGGGCTGCTACAAATCCCCGTAGCAGCGGGCTCTGACCGCGAGACGACAACACCGGGAGCCGCATAGCCGTCGCCCTCGAAGCGGGCGGCTACAGGCCCGTTCCGTATCGCTGTTAATCCGTTCTTTCCTGCCTTCCGCGCAGTGTCTGCAACATCTCGTCGATACGCTGTACGCTCAGATTTTCGATATAGGGCTCATTGTTAATCTGCATCACCGGCGCGGTATCACAGGAACCCAGGCACTCGGCGCAGGACAGGGTAAACAGACCGTCGGCCGTGCTTTCCCCCTCGCCGATCCCCAGATTCTGCTCGATGTGCGCCAGCAAATCCTCGGCGCCCGCCAGCATACAACTGACATTGGTGCAGAGCTGGAGGTGGTAGCGGCCGATCGGAGTGGTGTGAAACATCGAATAAAAGGTTGCTATTTCATACACCTGTACCGGCGATAGCTGCAGGATCTCCGCCACAGCCTCCATCACCTCGGCGGAAATGTGGCCGTATTCCTGCTGCGCATGCCAGAGTGCCGGCATAATGGCCGAGCGCTGCACCGGGTAACGCCGGGCCAGCTTATTGATCGGCCCTCTCAGCCGGGAGACCAGCTCTGCAACCCGCTGGCTATCGCTGCTACCAGTTGATAGCTGCACGGCATTCAGGCGTTCCATGTTATTTGTCCACCTCCTTCATTACCGGGTCGAGGCTGCCGAGAATGGCGATCACATCGGCCAGGTAACAGCGTCTGGCGATCGCGTAGAGCACCTGCAGATTGACAAAAGAAGGAGCCCGGATCTTCAGTCGGAACGGCTTCTCGCTGCCGTCACTGATAATGTAAAAGCCCAGCTCGCCCTTGGGCGCTTCGATGCTGACATAGGTCTCTCCAGCTGGAACCCTGAAACCAGCAGTAGCCAGCTGAAAATGACTGATCAGCGATTCCATCGAGGCCTGTACCTTCTCCTTGTCTGCCGGAAAGGCGATTTGCGGCATATCAACCAGCACCGGTCCGGTCGGCATCTGATCCAGACACTGTTCAATCATCCGCAGGCTTTCCCGCATCTCGTCCATCCGGCATTTCCAGCGGTCATAGCAGTCGCCGCCTTCACGGACGATCACATCGAACTGCAACCGGTCGTAAATTTCATAGGGGTTATCCCGACGCATATCCCAGTCGACACCCGATGCCCGCAGACAGGGACCGCTCAATCCCCAGTCGATGGCCTCCTCCGCCGTCACTATGCCAATCCCCAGGGTGCGCTTCAGAAAGATCCGGTTCTCCGCCACCAGCTGTTCATAGTCGCTCATGCGCTGATCAAAGATATGACAGAACTCCCGCATTCGCGCCTCGAACCCCTCAGGCAGATCTTCACGGATACCACCTACCCGACAGTAGGAGGAATGCATCCGGGCGCCGGTGGCCATCTCCATCAGATCCATAATCATTTCCCGCTCACGCATAACGTAGAGCATGGTGGTCATCGCCCCCAGGTCCATCGGCAGTGCGCCGGAAATCAGCAGGTGCCCGGAAATCCGCGACAGTTCCGCCATCATCACCCGGATATACTGCGCCCGTTCAGGGGCGGTGATGCCCAGCAGTTTTTCCACCGCCAGCACGTAGGCCAGGTTGTTGGAGGGCTGGCAGAGATAATCAAGACGGTCAGTCAGCGGAATAATCTGGGTATAGGCCAGATTCTCGGCCAGTTTCTCGTTACCCCGGTGCAGGTAACCGATGACGATGTCCAGCCCCTGGATTTTCTCTCCTTCCATCTGCAGCACTAACCGCAGCACGCCGTGGGTGCTTGGATGTTGCGGGCCGAGGTTAAGCAGCACCTCGCGAGTGAGCATACTGCCTTCGGTCTGGTCGTCGAGCCGGGTAAGGTCAGTCATGCCTGACCTCCGGGGTCGCCCTGTGTGTCGCCCTCCGGCTCCTCACCATAGGGGTTATACTCATCCCGGTAACCGCGCAGGGGGAAATCCTTTCTCAGCGGAAAGCCCTCAAACTCCTCCCAGAGATAAATCCGACGCAGATCGGGATGGCCGCTGAAGCGGATCCCGAACATGTCCCAGGCTTCACGTTCGTGCCAGTTGGCGGTCTTCCAGACCGGGGTAACAGAGGCGATGGATTCACCCTCATCCAGCCTGCATCTGAGTCGCAGCCGGTATCTGAAGGGGATCGAGTAGAGGTGATAAATCACCTCAAAGCGTGGCGTCCGGGGCAGGAAATCGACCGCACAGATATCGGAAAGAAAATCGAAGCGCAGTGCCGGATCCTGTTTGAGCTTCCGGCATAACGGCAGAATATTAACGCCGGGGACCCGCAGGCTGGGGAAATCATCGCACTGATCACCCGTTTTCAGCGCCTCCTCCGCCTCGGTAAACTGCTCAAAAAAGTCCGCGTAATCGTGCTTGAGGATGCTTAGCAGGGAGGATTGCGTCATCGCCGTCACTCTCAGCTGTCGTCAGCTGTCCTGTCCGGGCTGTGGGCAGCGGAGCCTCGGGTGGAACCTCCGCTCGCGGCCGGTTCGCTGCCGATATCCCGAACAGGAATCCGATCGGCAGACTCGAAACGACGGATCTTTTCCTGCAGCATCAGAAATCCGTACAGCAGGGCATCCGGCCGGGGAGGACAGCCGGGCACATAGACATCTACCGGTACCAGCAACTCGGACCCCTGCACCACCGAATAGGTGTTATAGACATTGCCGGAAATTGCGCAGCTGCCCATGGCAATCACCCAGCGCGGTTCCGGCATCTGATCATAGAGCAGCCTGAGAACCGGGGCGAACTTCTTGGTAACCGGGCCGGCGATCACCATCACATCGGACTGACGGGGCGAGGGACGAAACACCACACCGAACCGATCCAGATCGTAGCGTGAACAGCCGGTAGCGATCATCTCGATGGCACAGCAGGCGATGCCGAAGGTTTCCGGCCACAGCGCTGATCTGCGCGCCCAGTTCACGACATTGTCTATGGTGGTGAAAAATACATTCGTCGCCGAATGCCGGTCTTCGTTCATAGCAGCGGCTCTCAGTAATCCGCTAGATTTCCCACTCCAGGGCGCCTCTTGCCCACGCATAGAAAAGGCCCACCAGTAACAGGAAAATAAATATAAACATCTCGATATAGCCGATCATTCCGATGGTCTTCAGCACCACCGCCCAGGGAAACAGAAACAGTGTTTCCACTTCGAAAACAATGAACAGAATGGCAACGATAAAGAAATGTATTTTGAATTGTCCTGCCGAGGCTTCGCCCACGGGATCGATACCACATTCGTAGGGCTGATTTTTTGCAGGGTAGGGTTTTGACGGCCGTAACCGGGAGGAAACAAACAGCAGAACCGCAGCCAGCAGGGACACCAGGGCGGTCATTAGCAGTACGGGGAGATAATCCAGCAACATAGCATCCACAACCGACACCTCGGTCAATTGGGTAAAACCACTTCTAGTATAGTCTCCCGCCCCCCTGTTATCGACTAAACTACTCACTGTGAAACTCCCGACTTCTGCGGGAACCACGAAGCGAATCCCCCGACGTTCCGGGCTTTGCCGGGACCGGCAGAGGGGACACCAGTATGGAGATCCTTAACACCCTCCAGCACGGGGGAACCCGCAAATGAACGTCAGAAAGCTACTGGATAAAAAGGGTAACGCCGTTAGTACTATCCACCCCGAAGCCACCGTATTTGAAGCACTGCAGCTGATGAAAGAAGAGAATATCGGCGCGCTTCTGGTGATGCAGCAGGATAAACTGGCAGGCATCATTACGGAACGGGACTACGCCCGCAAAGTCATCCTGGAAGGCAAATATTCGAAACAGACGCGAGTCAGTGACGTCATGACCCGGGATGTACTTTTTGTCACTCCCGAGCGCAAAGCCAATGAATGCATGGCGCTGATGACCTTCAAACGCTTTCGCCATCTGCCGGTCATTGAAGAGGATCGGGTTATTGGTATTATCAGTATCGGCGACGTGGTTAAAAACATCATCGACGAGCAGGAACATACCATACAGGACTATGAGAATTATATTCGGGGCTGGTACTGATTTCTGCCGGCATTCGGCTCAGCTGCATTGAAATCAGCCCGTTCTGAGTCGACCCGCTGATCTTCAGCGCTCCCCTCAGGACAGCGAATCACTGCAGTCCTGAATCATCCCACAGCCTTCCGCTCTCGCCGCAACCTGTTACAGACCGCTGTGCGGGTTTCTTTCTGTACGCCAGGCGCACAGCATCCGCGCCAGCCAGGCGGCAATCTCCCGGTGCTGATAACGGTCCTCCAGCCACTGCAGCATCCCATCGATCAGTTCGTCATCAAGTCCGGTATCGACGGTTTTACCGCCGAGAGCCTCCTGCCGTACCGCCAGACTGCGGCTGTGAGCCTGCTCGGCCCGCATCAGAAACTCATGGATCAGCGGCCGTTCCGGCACATTGATCAACAGACGTCGCAGATCCGACAGCGCCTGTTGCTCGATATCCATCCGGGCTTCGACTCCGGCAGTATCGCGATAGCGTCGCTGCCACCAGCGTCCCCGAGCGATCACCGGCCCCATATAAGGTGGCAACCAGAGCAGGAAGCGCTGCACCTCACTGTTAAAATCAAGCAGGGGACCGGCACTCTTCAGCCTCGCCCAGAGTGCCGCTTTCATGGCCGGGTTATCCGTTCGGCCAGCCAGTGTGCCAGTGCTGTCCGCTGCTCATCATGACGCTGCTGAAGTCGCTCAATCTGCTCTGCGGTCTCCTGCTCAAGCTGTCGCTGCTCTTCAGCCAGCTCTCCGAGGCAGGCCTGTTTCTCCTGCTCGAAGCTCTGCTCCAGTGTTTTCAGCTGCTGCTGAAACTCCTCTTCCAGCTGCCGGCGCCGCTGGTTCAGCCGCTGTTCGACGTCGGCTTCCGCCTGACGAATCCGCTCGGCCGCAGCCTGTTCAGCCGCCGCCAGCTGATCGACAAATTGTTCAAGTTCATTCTGCTTCATAGCAGCCGGGCCTTCAGTCGTTTTACCTGAAAAATCGCTTCCCGCTCCTTCTCTTCCAGGCGCTGCTCGATGCGGGTTTTCTCCCTCACCAGCTCGGGGATGATCACCTGATCCAGGGCGTTAACCTGGCGATGACACTGTTTCAGTGCCGCTGCAATCCGGCGGATACAGGTCTCCAGCGCCATCAGCTTTATCAGCTCGGGCAACAATTCGGCCAGCATTCCCCGCACCTGTTCAGGCCTGATACCGACCCGGGTGACCGATCCCAGCAGCCGCAGCGCCGGTTTCTCCATCGAGAAATCCGCCAGCTCGACCGACATCCAGCGTCGGCTGCTATCCTCCATCGGTGGGGCCGGATCTACCGCCGCCGCTAAATGGCTCAGGGTCCGCAGCGGTTCATGTTCAAGGGTGTCCTGCCACTGGTTGATGATCACCGTCCAGCTGCGGGTGACCTCCTGCCGCAAGGTGCTGGCCTCTCTCAGCCGTTTAAGCCCCTCCGCCATCAGCATATCGCGCTTGCGCTCCAGCAGCTCCAGACCATCTCTGGCCACCCTCAGTTCAGCCTTCAGACTGACCAGTTCCGCTTTGGTGGAGGGCCGGTGGACGGTGGTGGGCATCAGTTATCCTCCCTCTCCAGCCCCTGATCCAGCAGGATCTGATGGGTTTCGATCAGCTGACTGCTGAGCCTTGTCAGCTCCTCTGCCGGCAGGCAACCCAGCACCCGCCAGCCGATATCGAGACTCTGCTCGATCGTGCGATCTTCGGTGAGATCCTGGGCGATAAAGAACCGCTCCAGCTGCTGGCCGAATTCCAGATAGCAGCGGTCGACCGCAGACAGATCCTCCTCACCGACAATGCGGGTCATCAGTCGCACCTCTTCGGCACGGGCGTAGGCGGCGTAGAGCTGCTCCATCAGTGGATGGTGATCGGGTCGGGTCAGGCCTTCACCGACGCCGTCAGCCATCAGTCGAGACAGCGAAGGCGGCAGGTTGACCGGCGGGTAGACCCGCTGACGAAACAGATCCCGGGAAAGAACGATCTGACCCTCGGTGATATAGCCGGTCAGGTCCGGTATCGGGTGAGTAATATCGTTGTTGGGCATGGTCAGGATCGGAAGCTGGGTGATAGAACCGGCTCGGCCTCTGATACGCCCGGCCCGTTCGAAAATGGTAGCAAGATCGCTGTAGAGGTAACCGGGATAGCCCTTACGGGAGGGAATATCGCCCCGGGCGGTGGCGACCTCCCGCAATGCCTCACCGTAGACCGTCATATCGGTAAGGATCACCAGCACATGCAGGCCCAGCTCAAAAGCCAGATACTCCGCTGCCGTCAGCGCTACCCGGGGTGTCAGCAGCCGTTCCATCACCGGGTCATCGGCCAGATTCAGGAAGGACACCGTACGTCCGGATATCTCTTCGGCAAACCGCACCGCCACGTCATGTTTGACGCCTATCGCGGCAAATACCACCACCAGCTCCTCACTTTCGCCTTCCGCTGGCCCCCTGTCCCCTGCGGCATTGCTGCTGAGATCGGGGCGAATTCGGGCCTGCTGTGCGATCTGAATCGCCAGCTGATCATGGGGCAAACCCGATGATGAGAAGATCGGCAGCTTCTGACCCCGCACCAGCGCATTCATGGCATCGATACCGGTCACCCCGGTCTGGATAAAGTCCTGCGGGTAGGCCCTTGCCGTCGGATTAAGGGGATTACCATTGATGTTGAGCGGCTTGCCGGACAGCGGCGGCCCGCCGTCGATGGGCTCTCCCATGCCGTTCAGGCGTCGGCCGATGATCGACTCGCTGACATTGAGGGTGATCGGGTGACCGAGAAAGCGAATCCGTTCTGAGCCCCGGGTCAGTCCCGTCGTCCCCTGAAACACTTCGATAGTCACCCGGTCACCGTCCAGCAGCACCACCCGACCGTGGCGGGTTCTTCCCTGCCGGTCGACCACCTGGATCGCTTCACCGAAGCCGACTCCGGGCAGTGCCGCCACCAGGGCGATCAGCGGACCTTCAATCCGCTCCAGCTGCGTGTAAATAACGGGATCTTTCACTGTGTCTGCTGCCATTCAAGGATTTTTTCCGCTTCATCCGATCCCAGCTCATCCTTGAGCCGGATCAGTTCATCCAGCCTGAACCGGGTGAACGCTTCCCGAGCCGGTGTGCTGTCTTCCAGCATGGCCCGTACCTGACCGATAATGACTCTCAACAGGCTGGTCTGTTTCTGCGGCGAAGCAAACCGGTCTCTGGGGCTGAAGGCGGATTGCTGCAGGAACCCCTCCTTCACCACACGCTCCGCCATCAGGGTCTTGCGCTGATGGTCGGACAAGCCCTCCTCGCCGAGTATTCTGACAATGCTCTTCAACTCGTCGGCGGCGCTCAACAGACTGAGCAGCTCGTCGCGATCCCGCTGCCAGTCCGGCGACAGTTCACCCCACCAGCGGGCCAGATCGGTTTCATACTCCGAATAGGACTCCAGCGGGTGAATGGCCGGGAAGAAACGGGCGTAAGCCAGGTTCTTGTCCAGCATCCAGTAGGCTTTGACGAAGCGCTGGGTATGCAGGGTCACGGGTTCAGAAAAATCCCCTCCGGGGGGCGAGACCGCGCCGATAGCGGTTACCGAACCGGTCTTATCAGACAGGGCATGCACGCGACCGGCCCGTTCATAGAATTCGGCAGTGCGACTGGGCAGATAGGCGGGGAAGCCCTCCTCTGCCGGCATCTCTTCCAGCCGTCCGGAAATCTCTCGCAGCGCCTCCGCCCAGCGCGAGGTGGAATCCGCCATCAGCGCCACATCCAGCCCCTGATCCCGGAAATACTCAGCAATGGTAATGCCGGTATAGATCGACGCCTCTCTGGCCGCCACCGGCATGTTGGAGGTGTTGGCAATCATCACCGTACGTTCGATCAGCGGCCGATCGGTCCTGGGATCACGGAGCTTAGGAAAATCTTCCAGTACGCCGGTAATCTCGTTACCCCGTTCACCGCAACCGATGTAGATGATGATATCGGCATCACACCACTTGGCCAGATTGTGCTGAGTGACCGTCTTACCGGTGCCGAATCCTCCCGGCATCGCCGCGGTACCGCCTTTGGCAATGGGAAACAGAGTATCGATAACGCGCTGCCCGGTAATCAGCGGCTGATCCGGCGCCAGCCGGTTGCGGACCGGCCTTTTGATACGCACGGGCCAGCGCTGATACAGGTAGACCGGTTGCTCCCGGCCATCGGCGGTGCGAATGCGGGCGATCGGATCGGCGAGGGTGTACTGACCGGCCTCGGCGATATCGATCAGTTGGCCGGACAGAGCCGGAGGCAGCAGAATCTGATGGCAGACCGAAGGGGTTTCCTGCACCTGACCGATGATGGCGCCACCGCTCAGTTCCGCGCCCTGCTGCTGTCGGGGCTCAAACGGCCAGGCCTGGTTCCGGCTCAGCGAGGGTGCTTCGGTCCCCCGCAGAATCAGGGGGCCGACCTGTTCCTGAATCAGGGCCAGCGGTCGCTGGATGCCGTCATAGATAGTGGACAGCAGCCCGGGACCCAGCTCCACCGCCAGCGCCGATCCGCTGCCGGTGACCGGTTCGCCGATGTTAAGTTCAGTGGTGTCTTCGTAGACCTGTATAAAGCACTCGGCGTGGCTCAGCCGGATTACTTCACCGATCAGGCCGGCGTTGCCAACGGCAACCCGGTCGCCCATGGCAAACTCTTCCGGGTGGTCACAGACAACAACCGGACCACTAATCCTGACCGTTTGTGCCGACATCATTAAGCCACTGCTGCCACAGCTCGGGAATCAGCGTCTGCAGCCGCTGATCCCAGGAGCCGTCAATTTCGATATGCATCCTGTCACTGGCAAGCATCGCTCCACCCAGCATCGGCGCCGCCGAAACAGACAGCGTTTCTGCATCGATACTTGCGGAGGTGATCGCTTCCGACCACCGGGGTGAGAGCCTGAGCTGCCAGTCCGAGGCCGCGTTCCGCAGCTCTCCAATCTGCGCCAGCCATCCCTTCAGGTAGTCCTGATCCGGCGGTCGCTGCTCTAGCAGCTGGCGAGTATCTGCCAGTATCTCGTCAATACAGTCCTGCTGGCATTGCCAGTAGCGCTGCTGCTGCCGGGTCTGGATATCCCGCCTCGATCTCAGACGAAGCTGGCGTAGCTGGCTGGCATGGCCCTGGCGCAGCCGGTTGATCCGGGCCCGACTAAGCCGTTGTTTCTCCTGCTCCAGCTGCTCAGCACGAGACCGGTAGTCCTGCTCGATCTCATCCAGCCGCTGGCTGAGCTTCTGCTCCAGCTCCTGATGCAGCCTGCTGAGAGTGTCGGGGGAATCAGAGGTCACAACCGCACCTCTCCCAGACCGATGGCGCGGCCCAGCATCCGGGTCAGTTGCTCGGTCTCGTGGCTGGGGTGAGCGGGATCCGGCAGCCGCAGACAGGGCAGAAGCTCCTGTTCAGGGTCCGGCTCATCGGCCCCGAGCAAAAGGGCACAGGGTACACTGCCGTTACTGCCGTCGGTACTCTCACCGATACCGATTAGTTGAAACAGCAAGCGTTCCTGCTCTGTCCCCCGGATTCGCAGCTCCATAGCTACAGTCCTGCAATGATGATAAAGGAGATGACCAGACCATAGATGGCGATCCCCTCTGCCAGCCCCAGAATCACCAGCACCCGTCCCAGCATCTCCGGCTTTTCGGAGATCGCCGCCACCGCGGCAGCACCGACCTGACTGACCGCAATACCGGCGCCGATACTGGACAGCCCGGTTGCCAGTGCCGCCGCCAGATAGAAGCCCCAGTGGGGAAGTGTTTCAGCGCTCTCCGCGGCGGGCTGCGCAGCGGCTTCCGGCAGAAAGAACAGCAACAGGCTGGAGATCAGTATAAAAGAACCGGCAGCAGCACAGGTTCCCCAGACCCATTTACGGGCCGATATCGACATACTCATCGGAGTGCTCCTCGGGAGGTCTGAGGGGCTCGAACGGAATGCCACCTCCTGAAATGAATTTAGTAAACAATTCGAAAAAGTGCAGACGTATCGCCTGAATACAGACCAGAAAGCCCTCGAACAGGGTGATCAGAAGATTGCCGATAACAAAGGTGCTCCAGGCCAGCCAGGAATTGCCTGAAAACAGCCCCACCACGATAACCAGAGCCATCGACAGAGTAATGTGAGCAAAAGTGAATGCGGCGATACGCACGAAAGAGAGGGTCTGAACCACGAACTTGATGGCAAAGTCGTAGGTTTCCATAACTGATGCAAACAGGCGCAGCCAGGCCGGCTCCCGGCTGAGCTGGACATAATGACGCACCGCCATGCTGATCAGGCATCCCGAAGCCAGCGCCAGACTCAGATACAGAACGCCGGGCCAGGCCGCCAGAAATCCCACCGACAGACCGATCAGAGCGAGATAGAACAGCAGCCCGATCAGGCCGAAATTCTCCCACAGCCGCTCGCGCAGGCGTCCGCTCAGCCAGGCGTTAAACAGGCCGATAACCATCCCCAGGCAGAGCAGGCCGACACCAATACCGACGCTGATGCTAAAAGAGACCAGCACTTCATCCATCGGGTGGAACACCAGCGCCGGAATCCAGTCTTCACGGGCAAACAGGCTTCCGAACAGGACGCCGAACACGGCCGCCGACAGTCCCACCGGCATCAGCAGCAGGCCGGCATGGCGCCAGGGCAGCGGATTGGCAAAGGGCAGCCGCTGCTTATACAACCAGAGACCCAGCAGAAACAGCAACAGCCCCTGACCGAGATCGGCGAACATCATCCCGAACATCAGGGTAAAACTGATGGTCAGCAGCGGCGTCGGATCGAGCTCGCGATAGCCGGTGATGCCATAGAGCCGCATCAGCGCGGCAAATCCTTCCAGATGCCGGTGCCGGTGAAACAGACTGGGTACCCGGGCCAGGGTCAGGCCGCTCTGTTCTGCAGGCGTCAGGGAGAAACACTCATGCCGCAGCCGTTCGGAAAACGTCTGCGCTCTGCTGCTCGGAATCCAGCCATCGATAATGGCCCAGTCGCCGACATAGCCGACCTGTTCCGAGGTAGAAAAAAGTAATTGCTGCTGAGCCGGACTGAGTGCCCGTGGCGCCGGTCGGGGTGGCAGATCAGTGTAAGATTTCAGTTCCGCCGACGGATTCTCGCCAATCCACAGAAACAACTGGTCGTCGATCGGTATCGCTCTCTCAGGCAACGAAGTCGCGCCGGAAGTGGTGCCGATACGGTAGCTGAGCAATGACTGCGCCGGAAAACCGGCCAGCAGCTGCCCGGCCTCACGCAGGCGCTGACAACGCTGCTCTTCCCGGATCAGCAGTTTCAGCGGCCGAAGATCCTCGCGATCCCCCAGTGAACGGTGATCGATGGGCTGGAAGGCTTCGCTTTCCGCCAGTTGCTGAAGGCAACCGGCCAGCCTTTCTCTGGTAACGATCCAGACAAGGCGTGTCATAGCTTCCGGAAAAAACACAGCTTTTGCCTGCAGGTGCGACAGTACGACTGATGCCATCAGTGAACCACCAATAGTATGGAGTATTGGTCAGGCCGGGCGGTTGCGCAAATACGTCGCCACCGGCGAAGTCCGAGCCCCACGGACCGGACCCCGAACCGACCGCGGCTCCGGTGTCGCAGACAGAGTGTCCGAGCCGGCTACTGGCAAAAGAATATCCGGCTTCCTATTCTTTAAGCTATACATTCGGCCAGCTGCAGCAGCGGCCCGGCTGCAGAACGGAGCCCGCACTCCCGCCTTCGCCGGACCGGATTTCTGCGCTGTATCAGACAACCGGCTGCGCCGACAACAGCCCTTGTCCGGGGTATCCCTCCCGGGCGGGAGGTAAGCGATGTCTGTTTCCGTTGTTCCGGAACCCGGACCGATTATCAGAGCGGCGGCAATCCTGGCGGTCGGCGTGATCGGCCTGGCTGTGGGTGTCTGGATCAGCGCCAGCCTTTTCTCGGACGCTACCCCCGTTCAGCCCATCGAATTCAGTCATCGGATCCATGCCGGGGAGAATGAGATTCCCTGTATGTACTGCCATCTCTATGCACGGCGATCACCGGTTGCCGGCGTTCCCAGCGTCCAGAAATGCATCAACTGCCACAAAGTGATCGCAACTGACCGCCCGGAGATAGTTAAGCTCTTCAGTTACTGGAATGAGCAGAAACCTGTTCCCTGGGTAAAGGTACATGACCTCCCGGACTTCGTTTACTTTCCCCACAAGCGGCACATAAAGGGAGGACTGCAGTGCCAGCAATGTCATGGCCCGGTGGAAGTAATGGACAGGGTGACCCGGGTCGCACCGCTGCAGATGGGGTGGTGTCTGGAATGTCACCGTACCCGAAAAGTGAGAAACGGCCGTGATTGCTGGACCTGTCACAAGTAACACCGCCGCTGTTACGGCGATTTGCCGGCGGTCCTGCCGGCTCAGGGTAGTGTCATGCTCAAGCTGAACCGCAGAGATTTTTTCAGGCTGACCGGGGCCGGCAGCATCGGTGCCGGGGCCGGTTTTCTGCTCGGCGAAAGCCTCAAAAACCCGGTCGAGCTGCTGATCCCTTACCTGATTCCCCCTGAAGAGATCATACCCGGTGTCGCCAGCTGGTATCAGAGTGTCTGCCACCAGTGCAGTGCAGGCTGTGGTATTACCGTCAGGGTCATGGAGGGGCGGGCGAAAAAGATCGAAGGCAACCCCGCTCATCCCGTCAACCAGGGCGGACTCTGTCCGCTGGGGCAGGCCGGTCTGCAGGTGCTCTATAACCCTGATCGATTAAAGACCCCGCTGAAACGGACCGGAGAAAGGGGCAGCGGAGCGTTTCAGGAGATCTCCTGGGAGCAGGCGCTCAGCAGTGTGTCGGAACGGATTGATCAGCTCAGCGGGCCGGGAGCTGCGGACAGAATCCACCTGCTGAGCGGCCATACCGGCGGTCACCTGGATCAGCTGTTCTCCCGCTTTATTGAGCAGCTGGGCAGCGACAGCTATCTCCAGTATGAATTCGCCCACCCTCACAACCTGCGCAAGACCAACAGACTGCTGTTCGATGTGGAGCAACTGCCCTATTACGACCTGGCCAACACCGGTTATCTGCTATCATTCGGTGCCGACTATCTGACCTCCTGGTTGTCGCCGGTTCATCATGGCATGGCCTACGGCAATATGCGCCGGGGCCGGCCGGGCCGGCGAGGCAGGTTTGTCCAGGTTGAACCCCGACTCTCCCTGACGGGGGCCAGCGCCGATGAATGGATACCGGCCAGACCCGGCAGCGAAGGGCTGCTGGCACTGGCGATTGCTCACCTGCTGGTCAGGGACCATTACCGGGGAGAAGACCATCAGGCCTGGTCCGAAGCGCTGCAAGCATACTCGCCGTCAGAGGTCGCTGACCGGACCGATGTTGCGGCCGACCGAATAGCTGCCGTTGCCGAGGAATTTGCCCGAACCCGTCCCAGCCTGGCCATCGGCGGCGGCAGCGCAGTCCAGCATACCAACGGCGTTTCCAGCCTGGTGGCCATCAACTGTCTGAACTATCTGGCGGGCAATCTGCAGACGCCCGGCGGTATCCTGTTTAATCCGGCGCCGCTGCTTGCAGGATCAACTCCCGAATCCCAGGCATCCTTCAGCCGCCTGCAGACCCTGATGAAGCTGTTGTCCGAATCGGAGGACACACTGCTACTGCTCCACCAGTGCAATCCGCTGTTCAGTCTGCCCGATACCGCCGGAATCCGGTCCGCTTTCGAGAACGCCGGTATGGTCGTCAGCCTCACCTGCTTTATGGATGAGTCGGCGATGATGGCGGATCTGGTACTGCCCATACACAGCTACCTGGAGAGCTGGGGCGACGATGTCCCCGAGCCGGGTGTCGGCTTCCCGGTGGCGGCCATCGCCCAGCCGGTGGTCTCACCCCTTTACGACACGATGGCGGCGGGAGATATCCTGCTGGCGCTGGCTGACAGAATCGGTGGCGATGTCCGTGACGCCCTGCCCTGGGATTCGATGGAAGACTTTCTGAAGAGCGCCTGGCAGCAACTCTATGTGGAAAAACGGGCGCTGATCGGCCAGGACAACTTCGAATCCTTCTGGAAGGCAGTACTGCAGGCAGGAGCCTGGGGGGAGACCACACCGCAGGAGGCTCCCGATGTTACGGTTTCCAGCGCCCGTTTGCTGTCTCTGCTGAGCGAAGAGCCCCCGCGGTTTGCCGGCGATAAAGAGCACTATCCCTTTGTCCTCCACCCCTATCTGACTCAGGCATTCAATGACGGTCGCGGTGCCAGTCTGCCCTGGATGCAGGAGTTACCGGACCCGACCACCAGCGTGGTTTACGGCTCCTGGGTGGAGCTGAACCCTGAAACCGCTCGCCGGCTGGGAATCCACGAAGGGGATCTGCTGCGGATTGAATCACCGGCTGGCGCGGTCAGGGCACCGGCGCTGCTCTATCCGGCCATCCGGCCGGACGTGGTGGCGATCCCGATCGGCCAGGGACACAGCGCTTATGGCCGCTATGCCAGCGACCGTGGGGTCAATCCGATCCGGATACTGGCACCGCTGACAGACAGTCGCTCCGGCGCTCTCGCCTGGGCGGCAACCCGGGTCAGGATCACTGCAACCGGAGAACGGGTGAGAATCCTGAAGACAGGCGGCAATCCCCGGGAGCTGGGCAGAAACATCACCGGCCGGCGAATCGCAATGACAGAGATCGACGATAGCGGAGCCCCCGTAACAAAGCCCGGTAAAGGGCATAGCTGATACCAGCCAGTCCCGACAGTTGCCAGCCAGAAGCGCTGGCTGACAGATGAATTACAGGGAATGAAGGGAGATAGCAGGACAACAGACAAAGCAGTAAGGAGGTTCAGTGGTGAGTGAATCCGACAACATCAGCGAAAAATGGCAGGAGTACCGCAGGCCCGGCTATCACGAAGAGTTTGACTACAGCTGGGGCATGGTGATCGACCTGGATCGATGTACCGGCTGCGAAGCCTGCGTCACCGCCTGTCAGGCGGAAAACAACCTGCCCATCGTCGGCGAGGAGGGCTTCCGGGACGGCCGGGAGATCAAATGGCTGAGAATCGAACGCTACTGGGAAGGCGAGTATCCCGATGTCAGGCTGCGCTTTATTCCGATGCTGTGCCAGCACTGCGACAAAGCCCCCTGTGAGCCGATCTGCCCGGTTTATGCCACCTACCACAACCAGGATGGTCTCAACGTCCAGGTCTATAATCGTTGCATCGGCACTCGTTCCTGCGCCGCCTACTGCCCCTATGACGCCAGGTCGTTCAACTGGTTCAGTTTCAGCTGGGATGAGCCTCTGGAGCAGCAACTGAACCCGGATATCACCGTCAGAGAGCAGGGTGTGATGGAAAAATGCACCTTCTGTATTCAGCGGATCCGCCAGGCTAAGGATCAGGCCAGCGACGAAGGCCGGCGTGTGGAGGATGGCGAGGTTCAGCCGGCCTGTGTCCAGAGCTGTCCCAGCCAGGCGCTGGTGTTCGGCGACCGCAACGATCCGGACAGCGCCGTATCCAGGCTGGCGAAAGATCCCCGGGGCTACCAGGTACTGGAAGAACTGAATACCCATCCTTCCATCATCTACCTGAAACAGCTCTGAGCGAAGAAGTGCAGGATCATGGATCACACCGACAAACTCAGCTACGCCCGGGTCAATGACGACATCGTCAGGACTCTGGTGGTTACCGGTCCGCGCTATTACCTGGCCCTGGGCACCGCCCTGCTGGTCAGCACCGGCTGCTTTTTTATTCCCTGGTATCTGCAGTTAACCACCGGTGTCGGTCTGGCGGGGATGAACCAGCCCAACGTCTGGGGTTCTTATCTGGCCAACTTTGTCTTCTGGATCGGTCTCAGCCATTCCGGCACCCTGCTGTCGGCAGTGCTGCATATCACTCAGAGCTCCTGGCGTAAGGCGATCTACCGAAGCGCCGAAGCGATGACGCTGTTTTCACTGGTGATCGCCTCACTCTGCCTGTTCGTCCATCTGGGGCGGGCCTGGTTCCTGCACTGGGCCTTTCCCTACCCCAACCAGATGGAGCTGTGGCCCAACTTTCGCTCGCCGCTGCTGTTCGATGTCACTGCCATCACCGCCTACCTGACCGGCAGCTCGGTTTTTCTCTATGTCGGTGCGATACCGGACTTTGCCGCCGCCAGAGACCGGGTCAGCGGCTGGCGCTATAAGCTTTACAGCCTGCTGTCGCTGGGCTGGCGGGGAACCGACCGGGAATGGCACCGGCTGGGGGTCGCCTACGGATTTCTGGCGGTGCTGATTATTCCACTGGCGGTCTCGGTTCACAGCGTGGTCTCCTGGGATTTCGCCATGTCGATCGTACCGGGGCTTCATCATACGATCTTCGCCCCCTATTTCGTGGTCGGGGCGATCTATTCCGGAACGGCCGGGATCGTCACCATGATGTTCCTGTTGCGCCGCTATTTCTCGCTGGAGCACTACATCACCCCGCTGCACTTCAATAACCTGGGCAAACTGCTTCTGCTGCTGTCGCTGCTGTGGAGCTACATCAATCTGCTGGAGATCTTTACCGGCTGGTACAGCGGCAGCTCAGCGCAGATCGAGACCCTGAACTACAAGCTGTTCGGCTACTATGCACCGCTGTTCTGGGGCATGGTGCTGTTCTGCGCCGTACTGCCGCTGGCGTTAATCCTGAAAAGAATCAGAACTTCGCTGGTCACCATGCTGGTGCTGTCGATCCTGATCAATATCGGCATGTACATCGAGCGGTGGCTGATTCTGGCAACCTCCCTGTCACGCAAGTACCTGCCCGACTACTGGGGCCTGTACATACCGACCCTGCAGGAAGTGTCGATATTTATCGGCTCTGTGGCGCTGTTTATCAGCTTCTTTCTGATATTCGTCAAAATCGTCCCCAGCGTTTCCATCTATGAAGTTAAGGAAACTCTGGCGGCACCGGACAGGAGTAGATAGATGGCAGCAGAGTTACTGGGCTTGTTCAACCATGCCGATCAGGCTCTGAAAGCCGCCGGAGCACTCAGGGACAGCGGTTTTCAGCAGGTCAGTCTGATGTCTCCGACACCGCTGGAAGGCGCGGAGAGGGTGCTCGGCGGGAGAACCCCGGTCATCAGACGGTTCACCTTCTTCGGTATGCTGACGGGCCTGCTGGCCGGATTTGTGCTCGCTGCCGGTACCGCAAGTCTCTATCCGCTGCCTACCGGCGGACGGCCGATTATTCCTTTTCCACCCTATCTGGTGATCAGCTACGAGGTCGGTATTCTGTTCGGCGTACTGGCGACCCTGCTGGGTTTTCTGATCAGTGCCCGGCTACCGGCCTGGAAAGCCAGACACTATGCCCCCGAGACTCAGGTCGACCGGTTCGGCGTTCTGCTCAGTTGCCGTACCGACCAGGAGGCCGAACAGGCACGGACCATAATTCTGGCGGCCGGCGCCAGTGAAATCAGGGCGCAGGAAGCGACGGACAAGGCCGTCGGGAAGGTCTCTCATGAACGCTGAGTCCTGTCAGAAATGGCCGCTCATCACTGTAGCACTGCTTGGGCTATCCGGTCCGGCCCAGGGATTACCCTGGGATAAGGATATGTACGATCAGCCTTCGATAAAGCCCCAGGAAACGACCGCCAGTGTCGCCGCTTCTTCCGTGACGGTAACCAGCGATGCTCCGATGCCGGTTCCGGCCACCACCACAGAGCTGATCAGGGCAAGAATCGCAGCATCAAAGCTGCCGAATCCGGTGCCGGCCAGCCCGCAGTCTCTGGAAAAAGGGCATTTTTTCTATCAGATCTACTGCCAGGTGTGTCACGGTGAGCGGGGCCTTGGCGACGGACCGGTGGGGAAGAAGTTTATCCCGCCACCCATGGACCTCTCCCTGCCTTATGTACAGCGCCAGTCGGATGGTCAGCTGTTCTACACCATCAGCCACGGCAGTGTGGTGATGCCCTACTATCGGGATGCCATGAGCGTCGAAGAACGCTGGCATCTGGTCAACTATCTTAAGGGGGCGCTGATCAGGCCATGAACGGAACCGGAGACAACACTTACAAGCCGACCGGACGCCTCCGGCAACCCGCTCTGTTTCATCCCGGTGTACTGGCCCTGCTGGCACTGCTCTTTCTGATCGGTCTGATCGCACCCTTCTATCCAGCCGGCAGCGAGAGCGAGCCAGGCCGCTGGGGTATGTTCACCGTTAACCTGCTGTTCCTGATCGGAGCCACCCAGGCAGGCGTGGTTTTCGCAGCCATTCTGCGACTTGCCGGCGCCCGGTGGGGAATAGAATTCTGTCGGCTTGGAGTGGCGATAACACTGGCTTTCCTGCCCCTCGCCTTTATCGGCGTACTGCTGATCTGGCTGTATGGTCGGGAGGAGATCTTCTACTGGCTCGGTTCTTCCGCCCATCATCCCTGGCTCAGCAGCTCCTGGCTGCTGGTACGCAATCTGGGTGCCCTGCTGATCTTCTATGGATGCAGTACCGCCTATGCTCTCGCAGCGCTGCCAGCCGGGGGCGCTTCCCCCGCGCTGCAGCGCCGCCGATATATCCTCGCGGTACTGGTACTGATCAGCTTTGTGGCTACCAGCACCCTGATCGCCTGGGATTTCGGGATGATGCTGATACCCCACTGGCACAGCACCGTGATGCCGATCTTCTACTGGGTTGAGAATATCTATGCCGGTATCGCTTTACTGATTATTCTGGCCGCCCTGTTCTCTTCTGAGGCCCGGGGAACGGCAGCTGTCGACGGCTCTGAAGTCACTCGCTCCCTGAAAAGCATGGGCATCCTGCTCACCGGATTCACCCTGCTGTGGCTCTATATGTTCTGGTCTCAGTTTTTCGTCACCTGGTTTGGTGACCTTCCCCACGAAACCGAGCCGCTGTGGCGACAGATCTACGGACACTATTCGCCACTGTTCCGAATCATGATCGCCTGCACCTTCTTTATCCCCTTCGGTGTCCTGATCTTTGCTCGTTTTAAGACCTCGCTGACCGCCATGGTCTGCCTGGCGCTGATCATCAGTACCGGTGTCTGGCTCAATAAATATCTGCTGGTGATGCCCGTGCTGTCGGATCGGCACTGGCCGTTCAGCTCACCGGCAGAGGCGCTGATGACTCCGGGTCTGCTGGCGGGACTTCTGCTGGCACTGCTTCTGCTGCTCAGAGTTTTTCCGAGGTTTTCTCAGTAGCTTTTGCGGTAAGGAGGGAGTTCGAATCCGGGATTATCCACCTGAGATCAGGTCCCGGAGCCGATGGGGCGGAACGGTCAGACAAAGTTGCAATCTCCACCGACCGGTGGCTGTGCCAGCGACCAGGGCGGTTCCCTGATCGCCAGGCAACGGAACGGGCAGATCATTCAGTGAGTTACGCCGCCACTTCAGTAAGCAGCGGCTCCCACCACTACTCGACTGTAACCGACTTGGCCAGGTTCCGGGGCTGGTCCACATCGGTCCCTTTCAGCACCGCCACATGGTAGGACAGTAACTGTAGTGGAATAGTGTAGAGCAGCGGCTCAAGGATGGTGGTGACAGGAGGCAGTTCCAGAGTCTGAACCCCTTCACCGTTTTCCAGCGGAGCGGCATGATCGTCGAACACAAACAGCTCGCCACCGCGGGCCCGAACTTCCTGCATATTGGCCTTCAGCTTCTCCAGCATGCTGTTGTTGGGCGCCACCACGATCACCGGCATCTCCCGATCCACCAGCGCCAGCGGGCCGTGCTTCAGCTCTCCGGCGGGATAAGCCTCGGCATGGATATAGGAGATCTCCTTCAGCTTCAGAGCGCCTTCCATCGCCACCGGATACATGGCGCCACGGCCCAGGAACAGGCTGTGATGCTTGTCGGCAAACTGCTCGGACAGCGACTGAATCGGCCCGTCCAGCTGCAGCGCCTGCTCCAGCAGCTCCGGCAGCGCTTTCAATTCCTTAACCAGCTCTCCCTCGACGGCGGGATCGAGACCGCTGCGTCGGGCCAGCACCAGGGTGGTCAGCATCAACGCCACCAGCTGACTGGTGAAAGCCTTGGTGGAAGCCACTCCGATCTCCGGACCGGCCTTGGTCATCAGCGCCAGGTCGGATTCCCGCACCAGCGAACTGCCCGGCACGTTGCAGATGGTCAGGCAGGAGAGGAAGCCATTGTCCTTAGCCTCCCGTAACGCCGCCAGGGTATCGGCAGTTTCCCCGGACTGGGAGATGGTAATAAACAGGCTGCCGGGCAGAGCCACGGTCCTGCGATAACGATACTCGCTGGCCACTTCCACCTGACAGGGAATACCAGCCAGTTCCTCGATCCAGTACTTAGCCACCAGCCCGGCATGATAGCTGGTTCCGCAGGCAATAATCTGCACCGCTTTCACCTGATCAAAGATCTCGCCGGCACCGGCCCCGAAGGCCTGCTCCAGCACCCGGTCGCCACTGATCCGACCTTCCAGCACCGATCGAACCACCTCCGGCTGCTCGAAGATCTCCTTCATCATATAGTGACGGTATTCCCCCTTGTCGGTGGCGTCATGACCGTGCTCGAAGCGTGAGACCTCATGAGCCACCGGCTCGCGATCGGCGTTGAAAACCTGTACCTGATTCAGCGAGACTTCTGCCAGCTCCCCTTCATCGAGATAGATAAACTGGTCGGTGACCTGTAGCATCGCCAACGGATCAGAGGCGATAAAGTTCTCACCGATACCGACGCCGATTACCAGCGGGCTGCCCATTCGCGCCGCCATCAGCCGATCGGGATCTTCACGATCCATGATCGCCAGGGCGTAGGCACCTTCCAGTTGGGCAATAGTTTCAAACACGGCGCTGGGGAAACTGGCTCCCTTTTCCAGCTTGCTACAGACCAGGTGAGCGATTACTTCAGTATCGGTATTGGATGTAAACTCACAGCCTTCCTGCTGCAGTTCCGCCTTCAGGACCTCAAAATTCTCGATAATACCGTTGTGTACCACTGCCACCCGTCCGCGGGCCATATGTGGATGGGCATTGCGCTCTTCCGGCTTGCCGTGGGTAGCCCAGCGAGTGTGGGCAATACCCAGACCACCAGTGAGCGAAGACTGCTGCAGCGCCTTCTCCAGCTCAGCCACTTTACCGGAGCGACGGGTGCAGCCGATCTCGCCACGATCGGCATCGTACACCGCCATCCCGGCGGAATCGTAGCCGCGATATTCCAGCCGCTTCAGGCCTTCCAGCAAAATTGCAGATACGTCACGCTGCGCCACCGCGCCGACAATGCCACACATAGATTTGATTTCCTCTGGTTAACTTACTCGCGTCCGCCGTTGTTGCCATCAGGCTGTCACTGCTTAGTCGGGCGCTTCCATGTTGTCAGATTGGTCTGGCGACCGCGGGCGACGCCCAGCGCATCATCGGGGATCGCCTTGGTGATGGTGGAACCGGCGCCGGTGGTGGCCCCTTTACCAACAGAAACCGGTGCCACCAGCGAGGTATTGGAACCGATAAAGGCGCCGTCACCGATCTCCGTCTTATATTTGTTAACGCCATCATAGTTGCAGGTGATGGTACCGGCGCCGATATTGGCACCGCAACCGATCTCGGCATCGCCCACATAGCTGAGATGGTTGATTTTCGAGCCTTCGCCCACCAGGGCTTTCTTGGTTTCCACGAAATTGCCGACTTTGGCCCTGGCGGCCAGCACTGTTCCGGGGCGCAGGCGGGCGAAAGGACCGATATCGCAATTTTCTCCGACCCGGCTGTCATCGATCACCGAGTTCGCTCTGATCACCGTACCGGCGGAAATTTCACAGTCTTTCAGGGTACAGTTGGCGCCGATGCTGACATTGTCGCCAACCCGCACCCGGCCTTCGAAGATAACGTTAATATCGACGGTAACATCCTGTCCAAGCTCGATATCGCCGCGGAAATCGACACGCATCGGATCCAGCAGCGTCGCTCCCTGCGTCATCCAGTGGTCCGCCTGCCGGAGCTGATACCAGCGCTCCAGCTCCGCCAGTTGCAGGCGATTGTTGACTCCCTGCACTTCCTGTTCACTGGTGGGCTGAATGGCCGCGATCGGCAGATCCGCCTTCGCCGCCATCTCGATAATATCGGTCAGATAGTACTCGCCCTGGGCATTGTCGGAGGAGAGCTTCGGCAGCCACTCCTTCAGCCAGGCCGCCGGCAGCGCCAGAATACCGGTATTGATCTCGCGGATCGCCAGTTGTTCGGCGCTGGCATCCTTATGTTCGACGATGGCCTCCACCTCTCCACCGGCGTTACGGACGATCCGGCCATAGCCGGTGGCGTCATTCAGCTCCACGGTCAGCAGCGCCAGCTTGCCATGTTCTGCACGGGCCACCAGCTGTTCCAGAGTTTCCCGCTGAATCAGCGGCACATCCCCGTAAAGAATCAGCACCGTCGAGTCGGCGTCGACCCCCGGCATCGCCTGGTCGACGGCATGGCCGGTGCCCAGCTGCTCGGTCTGTTCGGCAATATCGAGACCGGATCGGTCGGCCAGGTATTCCCGCAACAGCGGGGCACCGTGGCCCACCACCACGTGGGTACTGACAGGAGAGAGTTCAGAAGCGGTATCGATCACATGGCCGACCATCGGCTTGCCGGCCAGCGGGTGCAGGACCTTCGGCAGTTTCGATTTCATCCGTGTGCCCTGACCGGCGGCCAGTATGATCACTTCCAGAGCCATCTGTTTTCCCTCAGCTGATGTTGGTATCGTCCGGCCAGCAAACTGCTGCGGATCTGAAACGACAAATTTGACGCATAAAAAAAGGGGCGGTCAATGCCGCCCCCTATTATAAATAAAACGAGCCTTGTGGCTGCTTTATTTACCCAGCTTTCGCTTAATCTGCTGGATGGTACGCAACTGCGCAGCTGCTTCCGCCAGCTGGCTGGCAGCCCGGGAGTATTCGAACTCCGCAGTCTGGTCAGACAGCGCCTGTTCGGCGTGCTTTCTGGCTTCTTCAGCAGCAGCTTCGTTCATGTCATGGGCACGCAGTGCAGTATCCGCCATGATCGTTACCTTGTTAGGCTGAACCTCAAGGAAACCACCGGATACGAAAAAGATATCCTCTTCGCCGCCCTGCTTCTTAAGCTCGACGGGACCGGGCTTGATCTCTGTCAGCAGCGGCGCGTGACCCGGGGTAATACCCACGTCACCGAGGCTGCCGGTCAGCGATACGAACTCGATCAGACCGGAGAAGATCTCTTCTTCCGCACTTACGATGTCGCAATGAACTGTCATAGCCATAGTGTCACCTCTTTGGCGTCTAAGCCCCGGCCTGCCTCAGAGACGGGCCAGGGCGCAAAGACGGTTACATGCTCTTAGCGCGTTCCACTGCTTCTTCGATACCGCCAACCATGTAGAAGGCCTGCTCAGGCAGGTCGTCATACTCACCGGCCAGAATGCCCTTAAAGCTGCTGATGGTATCTTTCAGAGATACGTACTTACCGGGAGAACCGGTGAATACTTCCGCCACGAAGAAGGGCTGAGACAGGAAGCGCTGAATCTTACGAGCGCGGGATACTGTCTGCTTGTCTTCTTCGGACAGTTCGTCCATACCGAGGATCGCGATGATGTCCTTCAGCTCCTTATAACGCTGCAGGGTACCCTGAACGTTACGAGCCACATCATAGTGCTCCTGACCGATTACCAGCGGATCCAGCTGACGAGAGGTGGAATCCAGCGGGTCAACCGCAGGGTAGATACCCAGAGAAGCGATGTCACGGGACAGTACCACGGTCGCATCCAGGTGCGAGAAGGTAGTGGCCGGAGACGGGTCAGTCAGGTCATCCGCGGGTACGTATACGGCCTGGATGGACGTGATGGAACCTGTCTTAGTGGAGGTGATACGCTCCTGCAGTACACCCATCTCTTCCGCCAGAGTAGGCTGGTAACCTACCGCAGAAGGCATACGACCCAGCAGTGCCGATACTTCGGTTCCCGCCAGAGTGTAACGATAGATGTTGTCGACGAACAGCAGTACGTCACGACCTTCGTCACGGAACTTCTCTGCCATGGTCAGGCCGGTCAGGGCCACACGCAGACGGTTTCCGGGGGGCTCGTTCATCTGACCGTATACCAGAGATACCTTGTCCAGTACGTTGGACTCTTTCATCTCGTGGTAGAAGTCGTTACCTTCCCGGGTCCGCTCACCAACACCGGCGAATACGGAGTAACCGCTGTGCTCGATGGCGATGTTACGGATCAGTTCCATCATGTTTACGGTTTTACCTACACCGGCACCACCGAACAGACCAACTTTACCACCCTTGGCGAACGGACATACCAGGTCGATAACCTTGATACCGGTTTCCAGCAGTTCGTTGGAAGCGGCCTGCTCTTCGTAAGAAGGTGCCTGACGGTGGATAGGCAGACGCTCTTCCTCACCGATAGGACCCGCTTCGTCGATCGGGTTACCCAGTACGTCCATGATGCGACCCAGAGTTTCCTTACCGACAGGTACGGAGACCGGAGCACCAGTGTTGTCTACATCCAGACCACGCTTCAGACCTTCGGTCTGACCCATGGCGATTGTGCGTACGACTCCGTCACCCAGCTGCTGCTGAACTTCCAGAGTCAGATCTTTTGAGTTTACCTTAAGCGCGTCATATACCTGAGGTACGCTGTCGCGCGGAAACTCAACGTCGATAACGGCACCGATAATTTGTACGATACGTCCGCTACTCATGTTTGTTTCCTCTTAACCTTGTTCACCTGTTGAGCTGTTAACCTGAGGAGTTATACAGCTGCCGCGCCGCTTACGATCTCAGAAATCTCCTGAGTGATCGCGGCCTGACGTGCCTTGTTGTAAACCCGCTGCAGGTCGTCGATCAGCTCACCGGCATTATCGGTGGCGCTCTTCATCGCGATCATACGAGCGGCCTGTTCACAGGCGTTATTTTCAACTACAGCCTGATACACCAGGGCTTCCACGTAACGTGTCAGCAGGCCATCCAGGAGCTCTTTAGCGTCGGGCTCGTAGATGTAATCCCAGTGATGATTCAGACTTTCATCGTCATCTTCTGCTTTCAGTGGCAGGAGCTGTTCAACGACCGGTGATTGGGTCATTGTGTTGACGAAGTTGTTATATACGATGAACAACTGATCCAGTTTGCCTTCGGCATAGCTGTCAAGCATTACCTTGACGCTACCGATCAGGCTTCCGATCTCCGGAGCATCCCCCAGTCCGGCTGTGGCCGCAACAACGTTGCCACCATAGCTTCTGAAGAACCCACCAGCCTTGGCACCGATCGCGCAGATGTCGATTTCGACACCCTGACCGTGCTGCTCGGACATGGACTTGACCATGGTCTTGAACGCGTTGACGTTCAGGCCACCACAGAGTCCACGATCAGTTGATACAACGACATAGCCAACCCGCTTAACTTCCCGCTCTTGCAGATACAGGTGCTTATATTCAGGATTAGATTTTGCCAGGTGCTGAATCACGCTACGCATCCGATCCGCATAAGGGCGGCTCGACTGCATGCGGTCCTGAGCTTTACGCATCTTAGATGCAGCTACCATTTCCATGGCGCTGGTGATCTTACGTGTGCTCTGGATACTAGCAATCTGGGTTTTAATCTCTTTTCCGGCTGCCATATCTTTCTGCCTTTAAGTTCGTTGAAGTTCTACCCTTGTTGGGAGTTTTCGGGAGCCTTCAGCTCCCGATCCCCCAAGCTCTGGTATTGATTACCAGGTCTGGGTGCTCTTGAACTTCTCGATACCGGCCTTGAACTGAGCAGCGATTTCATCGTTGTAATCGCCGGACTCATTGATCTTGGCAACAAGATCAGCATATTCAGCGTTGAAGTACGCCAGCAGCGCCGCTTCAAAATCCTGAATCTTCTTCAGTTCGATATCTTCGAGATAACCTTCGTTAGCGGCGTACAGTACCAGACCCATTTCAGCCAGGCTCATCGGAGAGTACTGTTTCTGCTTCATCAGCTCGGTTACGCGCTCACCGTGCTCCAGCTGCTTACGAGTCGCCTCATCCAGGTCAGATGCAAACTGGGAGAATGCCGCCAGTTCACGGTACTGAGCCAGTGCCAGACGGATACCACCACCCAGCTTCTTGATGATTTTGGTCTGAGCAGCACCACCTACACGGGATACCGAGATACCGGCGTTCATCGCAGGACGGATACCGGCGTTGAACAGGTCGGTCTCCAGGAAGATCTGACCGTCGGTGATGGAGATTACGTTGGTCGGTACGAACGCAGATACGTCACCGCCCTGAGTTTCGATGATCGGCAGAGCGGTCAGAGAGCCGGTCTGGCCTTTCACTTCACCGTTGGTGAACTTCTCAACGAACTCTGCAGATACGCGAGAAGCACGCTCCAGCAGACGAGAGTGGAGATAGAAAACGTCACCAGGGTAGGCTTCACGTCCTGGCGGACGACGAAGCAGCAGGGAGATCTGACGATAGGCCCAGGCCTGCTTGGTCAGGTCATCATAGATGATCAGGGCGTCTTCACCGCGGTCACGGTAGTATTCGCCCATGGTGCAACCGGCGTAAGCGGCCAGGAACTGCATAGAAGCAGGATCGGCGGCGCCGGCGGCAACGATGATAGTGTGGTCCATGGCGCCGTGCTCTTCGAGCTTACGCACTACGTTGGCGATAGTGGACTGCTTCTGTCCGATCGCAACGTAAACACACTTAACACCGGTGTTTTTCTGGTTGATGATGGCATCGATCGCTACCGCGGTCTTACCGGTCTGACGGTCACCGATGATCAGCTCACGCTGGCCACGACCTACAGGTACCATGGCATCGATAGACTTATAACCAGTCTGGACCGGCTGGTCTACAGACTGACGCCAGATTACGCCGGGGGCTACCTTCTCAACAGCGTCGGTCAGTTTGGCTTCAACCGGACCTTTACCGTCGATGGGGTTACCCAGAGCGTCTACGACGCGACCCTGGAGTTCAGGACCTACAGGTACTTCCAGGATGCGGCCGGTACAACGTGCAGTCATACCTTCTTTCAGTCCCAGGTATTCACCCAGAACAACGGCACCTACGGAGTCCTGCTCCAGGTTCAGTGCCATACCGTAAACGCCGCCGGGGAATTCAATCATTTCCCCGTACATAACGTCAGCGAGACCGTGGATCAGTACGATACCGTCGGATACGCTGACAATAGTGCCCTCATTCTGGGCCTGAGAAGAAACATCGAGTTTCTCGATGCGCTTCTTGATAATTTCGCTGATCTCAGATGGATTCAGTTGCTGCATGCTCTTTCCCTCTCGCTCAGGTCAGTGCTTCGGAAAGCTTGGCCAGCTTGCCGCGAATGGAACCATCAATGACCAGATCTTCGGTCTTGATCAGCAGACCACCGATAAGACTCTTATCAGTGGAGCTGGTGATGTTCACGTCGCGATCAAGCTTCTTGCCCAGCGCCTGAGCTAGCTTGGTCTGTTGTTCTTTGGTCAGTTTGAAGGCAGAGGTCACTTCGATATCGACACTCTTTTGCTGTTCAGCCTTCAGACGATCAAACAACTTGGAAATTTCTGGTAGTACGAGCAGACGGTTGTTCTCTGCCAGAACCTTAACGAAATTCTGTCCCTGCTCGGTCAGACCGGAGCAGATTTCCAGAATCATTTCAGCTTTCTGGTCAGTTCCCAGCGCCGGGTTGCTCAGCAGTGTTGACACCTGCTCATCCTGGGTCGCTTGAGCAGCCAAGGCGAGCATCTCGGACCATTGATCCAGAGCGGACTGCTCGGAAGCAGTTTCAAACGCCGCTTTGGTATAAGGCCGAGCGATTGTGCTTAATTCAGCCATCGTTCACCTCGCTTAGCTTTAAAGCTCCGCAGCCAGTTTATCTACCAGTTCAGCCTGAGCCTTGCTGTCGACAGACTTGCCCAGAATCTTCTCCGCACCGGTGATTGCCAGAGCGGCAACCTGGGAGCGCAGAGCTTCCTTGGCACGGTTAATTTCCTGTTCAATTTCTGCCTGAGCAGCAGCCTTCAGACGCTCACCTTCGGCGATCGCCTGCTCTTTGGCTTCATCGACGATCTGGCTGGCACGCTTGTTTGCCTGATCGATGATACCGGCCGCCTGCTCTTTACCTTCACGCAGTTCCAGAGCGGCTTTTTCTTTCGCCAGCTCCAGGTCACGTGAGGCACGCTCAGCTGCGTCCAGACCTTCGGCAATCTTCTTCTGGCGCTCACGCAGAGCACCTGTGACCGGAGGCCACACGTACTTCATGCAGAACCAGGCGAAGAAGAAGAACGCGATGGCCTGACCGATCATTGTTGCATTGATATTCACGCCAACACCTCTCGTTACTCTTGGTCAACTGTTTCCTAGTTGGAATCGGGAGTTGAAAGGTATTGGATTAGCCCGCAGCAACTACGAACATGATGTACATACCGATACCAACACCGATCATGGGGATCGCGTCAACCAGACCCATAACGATGAAGAACTGAGTACGCAGCATCGGGATCAGTTCTGGCTGGCGAGCACCACCTTCCAGGAACTTACCACCGAGAATACCGATACCGATCGCAGCACCAGTTGCACCCAGACCCATTACCAAAGCACCAGCAATGTATAACAGAGCAGCTTCCATTGTTTTCTCCTATTAAGAGTTACAAGTTTTAGAGTTTAAAGTTAGTTCGAAATCAATTACTTAGTGTGACTCGTGCGCCATACTCAGATAGACGACAGTCAGCACCATAAAGATGAACGCCTGCAGCGTGATAACCAGGATGTGGAAAATTGCCCAGGGTACGGACAACACCCACTGTACCCAGAACGGCAGCAGTGCGATCAGGATAAAGATCATTTCACCGGCATACATGTTTCCGAACAGTCGCAGGCCGAGAGAAACCGGCTTGGCCAGCAGGTTCACGCCTTCCAGGAACAGGTTGGCAGGAACCATGTATTTGCCCAGCGGCTGCAGGGTCAGCTCGCCGACGAACTCGCCTACACCCTTAACGGACAGGCTGTAGTACAGGATCAGGGCGAAGACACTCAGCGACATACCCATGGTGGCGTTCACATCGGTAGAAGGAACTACTTTCAGGTAGGGAACGCCCAGCTGTTGCGCCAGGTAGGGAATCCAGTCAACGGGGACGAGGTCCATCAGGTTCATCAGGAAAACCCAGACGAAGATGGTCAGGGCCAGCGGGGCAACGAACTGGTTGCGGCTGTGGAAACTGGATTTAACGTTTTCGTCAACAAATTCAACGATGGATTCCACGAAGTTCTGCAGAGAACCGGGAACGCCGGCAGTTGCTTTTACCGCCGCTTTACGGAACAGCCAGATAAACAGCAGGCCCAGACCTACTGAGAAAAGCATAGTGTCCAGGTTAATCGCCCAGAACCCCATACTCGCAGCTTCGTTTCCATGGGCAATGGTCCAGGTACCGCCTTCACCGACCACTTCACCGTTGTAACGGGTAAAGCCTTCCGGCAATTTACCAAACGTCAGGTTGGTAAGGTGGTGAATGATATACCCGGAGGTTGTCAGTCCGCCTTCTGCAGCCATAATTTCCTCTCTGTGGTTAACTTTTAAAGCTCAAAAACTGTCTCTGTCGCCTAGCGATGACTTGCCTGCGACAGCGGCGTAATCCATGCAACCAGTTGCATCAGTATAAAAACGCCAAATATGGAAAAGGGCTCGATCGGCTTGACGGTGCTGAACACAACGCCGAACAGAACGATGGTCAGAGCCATTTTCCATATTTCGCTCTTATACAGATCCCTGAGAATCTGGCGAATATTATTAGAATCGCTGGTGGAGAAAACCTGTTTCACCTGGTAGAGGTTCGGAACCAGGTAGATCAGCCCTCCCAGCAGTGCGGAGTAAGCAGCAACCTGTCCTGCAGTCAGCAATACAACTGCGGCTGTCAGAAATGTCAGGGAAACCTGAATAATAAGGGTTCGCTGAATCAACTTACGGTTTTTACTGGTTGTTCTGCCCCTGAATTGACCGGGTCCAGTGTTTCCCACAAGCAGTTCCAACTTGCCAAACTAAATTCTGAAGGGCGCTGACCACCCTAAACCGACTGGCGATTATAGGGTGATCACCCTGGCACATCAACTCAAAATTCAGTTTTAGCACTAAGGTAGTAGGCGGGATGGAAGCCGGTGTCGCAATTCCTGAAAAGTCTGATTAACACTGGCTCCGGGCCATATTACGGATTAATTAATTCTGCCGAGAATCTGGTCCAGATCCTCCAGCGATCCGTAGTTGATGGTCAGCTTGCCATCGCCGTCTTCGGAATGGGAAATCCGTACTTTCATTCCCAGAGTGGAGGCCCAGCGTTCTTCCAGATGCTTAACTCCCGGATGAGGCTCCGTTTTTTCCGCTTTCTTTCGGTTGCTGCTCTGATATTTTTTCACCAGCTCTTCGGTCTGACGAACCGACAGACCACGCCCCACCACCTCTTTGGCAGCGGCGATCTGACGGTCGTGTTCCAGCACCAGCAGAGCGCGGGCATGCCCCATCTCCAGATCGCCATACTCCAGCATTCGCTTCACTTCCGGTGTCAGTTTGATCAGCCGCAGCAGGTTGGTCACCGTGGTCCTGGACTTGCCGACCGCCTCGGCGACCTTCTGCTGAGTCAGCTCAAACTCATCCATCAGCCGTTGCAGGGCGGTCGCTTCTTCGATGGGATTGAGATCTTCGCGCTGAATATTCTCAATCAGCGCCATGGCGATCGCGGCTTCATCCGGGACATCACGGATGGTCACCGGAATTTCGCTGAGTCCGGCCAGCTGTGAGGCCCGCCAGCGTCGCTCACCGGCAATGATCTCATAACGGCCCATATCCACCGGTCGCACCACGATGGGCTGAATCACGCCCTGAGCACGGATAGAGCTGGCCAGCTCCTCCAGCGCTTCCTGGTCCATGTCGCGGCGAGGCTGATACATACCTCGCTGAATCTTGTCGACAGGCAACGTCTGCAGGCTGTCGGTATCGGTAACAGCTGCGACCTCAACCGGGCTGTCTTCGAAACTCCCGCTGCCCAGCAGTGCATCAAGGCCACGACCAAGACCACGCTTCTTTGCCATTCAGTGTTCTCCTCGGCTGCCCTGATTCAGGCCAGTTCTGTCTGTTGATCGCAGCGCCGGTTGACCTCTCCGGCCAGAGCCAGATAGGCGACGGCGCCGCGGGAATATTTGTCGTACAGCAGTGCCGGCAGGCCATGACTGGGCGCCTCGGCAAGCCGCACATTGCGGGGGATCACGGTACGATAAACCTTGTCACCGAAGTGGCGGGTCAGCTGCCCGGACACCTCCTTGGTGAGGCCGTTACGGGGATCGAACATGGTCCGCAGAATACCCTCGACCCGAAGCTGTGGGTTCAGCGCCCGACGAATCTTGTCGATGGTACTCATCAGTGCCGAAATCCCCTCCAGCGCGTAGTACTCACACTGCATCGGGATAATCACACCGCTGGCTGAAACCAGGGCGTTTACAGTAAGCATATTCAGCGATGGCGGGCAGTCGATCAGAATATAATCGTAACTGTCCTGGATCTGATTGAGCGCCTGTTTAAGCCGGAACTCCTTACGCTTGACCGGAATCAGCTCCACTTCGGCGGCGGTGAGGTCACCGTTGGCCGGCAGCAGGTCGAAACCGCCACTGGTCTCCGAGGTAATCGCTTCGTGGATCGCCACCCGGCCGGTCAGCACATCGTAGACCGACAGCTCCAGATCACTCTTGTCGACCCCGGCGCCCATGGTGGCGTTACCCTGCGGGTCCAGATCGATCATCAGGACCTTGCGTCGGGTTGCGGCCAGCGACGCAGCCAGATTGACGCAGGAGGTTGTTTTCCCGACACCGCCTTTCTGGTTGGTTACTGCGAGTGTTTTAACCACGCGTGCGATCTCCTTTCTGATCAGCAGGCTCTGTTGATTATCAGCAGATGACGCTCTGCATCCGAACCCGGTACCAGCAGGCGGTGCGCGCTCTGCAACCGGAACTGCGGCGGCAGCTGCTCCAGCTCATCGCCGGGATACTGCCCCTTCATGGCCAGGAAGCGGCCGTTCTCAGCACAGACATCCGCGGTCCAGCTGAGCATATCCAGCAGCGAAGCAAATGCCCGGGAGATCACCTCATCGTAGAGCGGCTGGGGCTGATGGGTTTCCACCCGACCATTGTGAATACTGATATTCGGGAGCTCCAGCTCCATCTTCACCTGCTGCAGAAAGCGCGTGCGCTTGCCGTTACTGTCGAGCAGGGTAAAGGCTTTCTGCGGGTGAAGAATGGCCAGCGGAATACCCGGCAAACCCGGACCGGTGCCAACATCGATGATCCGTTCTCCACTGATAAACTCACCGACACTGAGACTGTCCAGCAGATGCCGGCTGACCATCTGCAGCGGATCGCGGACCGCGGTCAGGTTATAGGCCCGGTTCCATTTATGCAACAGCGCCAGATATTCCAGCAGCAGCTGAATCTGACGCTCGCTCAGTGACAGCTTCAGCTGCGCCAGCCCGTCTTCAAGGATCCCGCGGCACTGTCGAGTCAGAGTGGCATCCATAGTCACTGTTGTGCCCCCCGGATCTTCGCCAGTTTATCTTTCTTTTTCAGGTAGATGAGCAGCAGCGATACCGCTGCCGGGGTGACTCCCTGAATCCGCGAAGCCGCTCCCAGGGTGGCGGGCCGGGCATCACCCAGCTTCTGACGAATCTCGTTGGACAGACCGTCAATCTGGCTGTAATCCAGATCCTCCGGCAGGGCGGTATTTTCCTGCCTGCGCAGCCGCTCGATATCGTCCTGCTGACGACTGATATAACCGGCGTACTTAACCTCGATCTCCACCTGCTCGGCGACCCGCTCATCCACCTCCGACGGGGTCACCAGCGAACCGACGTCGGCGTATCCCAGCTCCGGTCGTTTCAGCAGATCCAGCAGGTTGTACTCCCGGGACAGCGGATTATCCAGCCGCTCCGTCAGTTTTTCCGCCTCGCTGCTGCCGGGCTGGATCCAGGTCTCTTTCAGGCGCTGAGTCTCCCGGGCGATCGCCTCCTGTTTCTCGCAGAAGGCCCGCCAGCGTTCTTCACCCACCAGTCCCAGCTCACGGCCCTTCTCGGTCAGCCGGATATCGGCGTTGTCTTCCCGCAGAATCAGCCGGTACTCGGCGCGACTGGTGAACATCCGGTAGGGCTCGGACGTCCCCAGGGTGATCAGATCATCCACCATCACGCCGATATAGGCCTCGTCCCGGCGTGGATGCCAGGGTTCTTTGTCCTGAGCCCGTCGGGCGGCATTAAGACCGGCCAGCAGTCCCTGGGCACCGGCCTCCTCGTAACCGGTGGTGCCGTTGATCTGGCCGGCAAAGAACAGCCCCTCGATCACCCGGCTTTCCAGGCTGTGCCTGAGATCCCGAGGATCGAAGAAATCATACTCGATGGCATAACCGGGACGGGTGATATGGGCGTTTTCGAAGCCGCGGATCGAACGCACCAGCGCAATCTGCACGTCGAAAGGCAGACTGGTGGAGATACCGTTGGGATAGAGCTCGTGAGTTGTCAGCCCCTCCGGTTCGACAAACACCTGGTGAGAGTTTTTGTCGGCAAAGCGGACGATCTTATCCTCCACCGACGGACAGTAGCGGGGACCGACCCCGTCGATCACCCCGGTGTAGAGGGGTGAACGGTCCATGCCACCGCGAATAATCTCGTGGGTACGCTCGTTGGTATGGGTGATGTAGCAACTGATCTGCTCGGGATGATCGGCCACCGAGCCCAGATAGGACATCACCGGCAGCGGCGTATCACCGGGCTGCTCCTGCATCACCGAAAAGTCGACACTGCGGGCGTCGATGCGGGGAGGTGTGCCGGTCTTAAGGCGATCAACCCGCAGTGAGGTGGCCCGCAGCCGTTGCGCCAGGGTGCTGGAGGGCGGATCACCGGCACGACCACCGGAGTGGTTCTCCATACCAATGTGAATAATGCCCCCCAGGAAGGTACCGGTGGTCAGTACCACCGATGGGGCATAAAAGCGGAGTCCCATCTGGGTGACCACTCCCCGAACCCGGTCACCTTCCATAATCAGGTCGTCGGCGGTCTGCTGGAAGATCTGCAGATTCGGCTGGTTCTCGAGTGCGTAACGGGCGGCGGCCTTATACAGCTGGCGATCGGCCTGCGCCCGGGTGGCCCGTACGGCGGGCCCTTTGCGGGAATTAAGAACCCGGAACTGGATACCGGCCTGATCGGTAATCCGGGCCATGGAGCCATCCAGGGCGTCGATCTCCTTGACCAGATGACTCTTACCGATACCCCCAATGGCGGGGTTGCAGGACATCTGTCCCAGGGTCTCTATATTCTGGGTTAATAAAAGAGTTCTGACACCGGTGCGAGCGGCTGCCAGTGCAGCCTCAGTACCTGCATGGCCACCACCGATCACAATCACGTCAAACTTGTCGGGAAAATCCACCAAACGCCTCACCCGTACCCTCAGGGCACGACAACATCAAAAGCCGCTGATTATAGCTTTTTGCCTGACTGTTTAGAAATCAGGAAATCTTTCCTCTTTCTGATTAAAAGAAAATTAAAGAGATATATAGAGAGGTTTATTTCTATTGTTATTTATTGTCACCGTCTTTTCTGTTTATAACCAAAAATACACTTTCAGAATCATATGGTTGTGAACTTAATAACAGCCCTGACAAAGTGTTGTCCGACCCCCTGGCCGGCTGAGGATAAGCTTGGGATATCCTGGTCGGTTATGCACAGGGTCTTTTTATCAACAGAATCTGCCTCAGCTTATGCCCCCATAGTTATACATATTACACACAGGTCTGTGTGGATAAGTTTCAGCGCTTTTTTTGCAGGGATCGCTCTCGAACGGCTGCGAGGCCCGAAAATCCAGGGCTGCGGGGAGGGAGAGCAATATCAGCTGGCACTCGGGAACAGATTGAGCAGAGACTGCTTGCGGCAGTCTGGCTGTGGAAACTGTGATTTGCTGCCGCGCCGGCAGACTTCGAAAGGAAGCGGTTCTGTGCGGAAGGCTGCGGAAGTGTGGATAAAAGAGGGGAGTGATGTTCAGTGGTTATCGATTGCCGGGCGAAGCAGCCATCAGCTGATGGCGGCTGCCTTACGGAAACGAAGCATTGCAGTCGGGGAGGCGTTGCGGGCGTTCAGCCAGCATTCTGCCTGGGAGGTGGTCAGTGGCTGAGTGACCGGTTTCCAGATCTCCCGGCGATAGCTGCTTTTTTCCTCGAGCAGCTGCTGAGCGATCCAGTAGTAGTGGTCAGATCCGTTGTGCTTTACCAGTCGGTAATGGTCGTTAATTTCAAGCATTGTCATAGTCTCTTTCTGATCAGTGTTATGTTGCTGAGCAGTGACAGTAACCCCCGGCAATGACAGAATGATGACAACTTTTCTGATTGACAGTTATCCCCAAAGATTGAGTTTGTGGGTGTTTGCTATTGCTGTAAGCCTTTATATACCGGGGGTCTGTGATCGAAGAGGTTGTGTAAAACCTGTGGTTAAGCTGTAAGGATCATTCAGCGTAACTGACTCCGCCGTGGGCTGAAGGCCATAACGGCCAGCAGGGTAAACAGGATCAGGGTGCCCGATACCACCAGCAGGGCTTCACCGTTAAAGCGTCCGTACAGCGAGAAACGAATCAGCTCTACACAGTAAGTGAAGGGATTGAGGGTGCAGAGCCGGTACAGCCATTCGCCGGCTTCCTGCATCTTCCAGAGGGGATAGAGCGCCGACGACATAAAAAACATCGGAAAGATCACGAAGTTCATCACCCCGGCAAAGTTCTCCAGCTGGCGGATAAAACTGGAGATAAAAAGTCCCAGCGCCCCCAGCAGCAGGGCACTGAGGATCAGCGCCGGTGCCAGCCACAGGTAGCCCTCTGGTGGTGGCTGCACTCCGAACAGCCTGGCCACCGCCAGAAAGGCGTAGGCCTGGGGCAGGGACACCAGGGCGATGGCCAGCAGTTTACTGAGCAGCAGGTAAGCTCTGGGCAGCGGGCTCATCAGCAGCACCCGCATGCCGCCGGTCTCGCGGTCGTAAACCATCGACAGAGAGCTCTGCATGGCATTGAACAGCAGCACCATGGCGGTCAGCCCCGGGGCGATGTAGACCTCATAGGTGATGTAGGTATCGTAGGGTTCGATGATAGAGATGCCCAGTGCCGCCCGAAAGCCGGCGGCAAAAACGATCAGCCAGACCAGTGGCCGTACCAGGGCGCTGAAAAAACGGCTGCGCTGGTGAACAAAGCGCAGCAGTTCCCGCCAGAGAATGCCGAAAAATGCCTGCTGATAAGCGGCGATATTCATGAACATACCTCGTCGGTTTCGGTCAGCAGCCGGAATGCCTCCGCCAGATCAGGGTAGCCGCCGCGGCGACAGATCTCCTCACTGCTGGTGCTGGTCAGCAGTCTGCCCCGATGCAGCAGGGTGACCGAATCCTGCGGCCGGATCTCCTCGATCAGATGAGTGGCCCAGAGCACGCCCATGCCTCTGTCACTGCAGAGCCGGCGCACATGGGCGTTGATCTCGCTGCGGGCTCGGGTGTCCAGACCCACGGTGGCTTCATCCAGTAACAGCAGGCGTGGCTGGTGCAACAGTGCCCGGGCGATCTCCACCCGCCGCCGGTGGCCGCCGTTAAGGGTCCTGACCCTGTCGCGGCAGCGATCCGTCAGCTCCACCCGCGCCAGTTCCGCTTCGATACGCTGCCGGCGCAGGCGGCGGTCCATGCCGTGTAACGCGGCATGGTAGTGGAGGTTCTCGTTTACCGACAGATCCGGGTCGAGACTGCTCTGCTGAAAGACCATGCCGATCCGCGCCAGTACCCGCGCCGGTGCGCGGCAGAGGTCGTCGCCCTCCAGCAGGATCCGCCCCTGCTGGTTCTTCAGCAGCCGGCTGATCAGCCCGAACAGGGTACTCTTACCGGCGCCGTTGGGCCCCAGCAGGGCGTGAAAGCGCCCCGCGGTCAGGGTAAAACCGATGCCATCGAGAGCAGTGCGACTGCCGTAGCGGAAACTCAGATCGCGAACTTCCAGCAGCGGTGGCCGTGTCTGTGGCGGAGACTGGATGCTGTTCATCGGCGGGTCCTCATCCGTTTCAGGGGCGAACGGCGATGCCCCAGGGATAACGGCCGACGCGGATCGATTTCGTCACCCGCAGGCTGTCGACGTCGATCACCGAGACATCGCCGCTGATGCCGTTGGTGGTCAGCAACTGTTTCTGGTCGGGGCTGAAGGCCATATGCCAGACCCGGCGTCCTACCAGCAGGTAATCGATCACTTCGAAACTATGGGCGTCGACCACCGCCACGTGGTTGGCCGGTCCCAGCGCCACAAAGGCGTAGCGGCCGTCGTCGGTCAGCCGGATACCGACCGGCTGCACCTTGTCGGGATGGATGCCGCGGATCTTAAAGCTGAGCTTGCGGATCTCCTCCTTAGTGGCCACATCGATCACCGAAACGGTGCCGCCGATTTCGGCGCTGGCCCAGAGCCGGCTGCCGTCATGGCTGAACTCCACATGGCGGGGGCGCTGATCGACCCGGGTGTTGTGAATCAGCTCGTTGGTGGCGGTATCGATCCAGTGCAGCATGCTGGTGGTTTCTGAGGTATTGATCGCCAGCGAACCGTCGGGGCTGACGGCCATGCCCTCCGGTTCGACACCCACATCGATCTGTGCCAGTACCCGACGCTCGTCGGTATCCACCACGGTCACCAGGGCATCATCCTCGTTGGCGATATAGAGACGCTGATCATCGGGGTGAAGGGCGAACTGCTCGGGGTCTTCCCCGGAGGGCAGCTCGGCGATGATTTTATGGCTGGCGGTGTCCATCACCTGCACGGTGTCGTCGTCACTGGCGCAGATATAGAGTCTGGAAAAATCCCGACTGAAGGTGATGCCGCGGGGACGCTGACCCACCTCGATGGTGTCGGTCACCTCCAGAGTGTCGAGATCGATCAGCGACAGGCTGTTGTCCTTCTCGTTGGAGACGTAAGCGATCGAGGCGAAACTCTGACCGGCGACCAGACTGAAGGTGGCCACCAGCGGCAGCAGCGGTTTTACGATTTTCATGATGAGACTCCGGCATGTTGCTGTAGCTGACACTCGCTTTCCGGGCGGTCGAAGCCCAGAGTGTCGAGATCGGTGACGGGGTGGAGGAAACCCTCCTGGGGGGACTGAGAGACCAGCGCCCTGGGGTGAACCAGAGGGACCGGCTGGCGCAACTGGCCGTTCCAGGGGCGATAGGTCAGTTTCCGGCCCTTGAATCCCGCCAGTTGGAAGCTTTCGCTCAGCAGCCTGTTACGGACTGCATTGCCACTGATGGCCGCGCCCTGAGCGATGGCCTCGCCGATCGAGCGCACCGCCGCCCAGGCGGCGTAATCTTCGGCATTCATCCAGCGACCGGCCTGTTTGTCGAAGCGGCGCTGCAGCTGGGCTGCGCCCCACTGTTCCACCACCCGGTGCCAGGCGGTGGGGGTCAGGCCCTGGGTGCCAACCACCGGTCGCGGGTACCAGCTGTTGTAGAGCAGGAATTCGCCGAAATCTCCCGGCTCGTCGGCCACCACCAGCACGTCATATTCCTCGGTCTGAGTGAACAGCGGTACTTCGGCCTGGGCGGTGCGGCGCAGATCGGTATCGAAGGTCCAGTCTTTTTCGGCGACGATTCGGGCGCCGTAGCGTCTGGCTGAGCGGTGGATGGAGCCGGCGTAAGCTTTGTCTTCTGCCCGTGGGCCGCTGACCAGCAGCCAGCGACTGAGTTTTCTTGAGATCAGCCACTGGGCCAGGGCATCGGCCAGCATTGCCCGGCTGGGCAGGGTATGGAGCAGGTTGGCGTGACATTCGCTGGTGCGCAGCGCGTTATCGGGACTGCCGGCATTGAAGATGACCATATCCCGGTCGGCAAAATGAAGACTCAGCCGGGCCAGCAGCGGCGCCGGGGCACTGGCCACCAGCAGTCGGGTGCCGCTGTGGTACCAGCGGTCGGCCTGTTCCAGTAACTGGTCCGGATTTTTGCTGCGCGCTTCCCGGAGCAGATAGTTCTGGCCCATAAAGCGGCCGCTGGCGTTGTTGTCATCGATACCCAGACGGGCTCCCTGCAGACCGCTGTCTTCCGGTTCCGGCAGCACATTGGAGAGCAGCGGCGGGCGTGGCTCAATCAGTTGCAGGTAGCCGATGGTGATCGGTTCGGCGGCGCCGGCGGTAATGGAGGTCAGTGACAGCAGCATAAGTGCGGTCAGCGGTCGCAATAGTCGTGATAAATGAAACAGCATTTTTCAGGCGCTCCTTCAGCGGGCTTTTATTGTCGTTCTTTGGAGGAGGTTATCTGACAGCGTAAAGGCCAGGGGTCCGGCCATAAATTGGTTTTAAGTAGCTGTTAATTACTCCTCTGGTACTATTTTTTGCCGCTGTCGAGCGGGGCTAGCATAGAAAACGTAACCTCCAACAATAATAAGGAGCCGCGCTATGCTGCATTCAACCCGAACCTGGATTCGCCCTCTTATCGCCACCTCTCTGCTGGTTGCCACCGGCCTCGCCCAGGCGAAAGGCGACCTGACCCGCAAACCTGTCGAGCTGCCCGACCTGGTGCTGGGCTCGGAGGTGAGCGACTACGCCATGTCCCGCAACAGCTATGAACTGGAGACCGGTCAGGCCTACAAGCTGAAAATCATTTCCTCCGGGCTGAAGGAGTATGCCGTCGAGGCACCGGACTTCTTCGACTCCATCTTCCTGCGCAAGGTGGAAGCCGGCGGTATGGAGATCAAGGCCACCAGGTTGGTTCAACTGGAGTTTGAAGACGAGGGCGAGGCTGAAATCTACTTCGTGCCCATCAAGCCGGGCAGCTTCCGGTTCTTCTCCCGCGGACTGGAAAAGAAGGGCATGACCGGGGTGTTCGAGGTGCGCTGATCCTCGCCGTTTAAACCAGTACCGGATCGGCAGGACTACTACCAGGGTACTGAACAGCGGGCACCAAAGTGCTCTGTGGCAGCAGATTTCATCCCTTTAAACTGATCTGCAGATAATAAAAACATGCAGGTGAAGATCATGAAAAAACTTGGTTCATTCTATACGGGTCTGGCCTTTTGCGGCGCTGTTGCGGTGTCCGGTGCAGTCTGGGCCCACGGCGATGTAACGCCCCAGAACGTCGATATTACCGGCCTTGATCCTCTCGGCGAGGAGTGGCGGGAGGAGAATCCCTACCGGGGCAATGAGCGGGCGATCGAAGTCGGTAAGTCGGCCTATGCCCAGAACTGCGCCCGCTGCCATGGCCTGGATGCCATCTCCGGTGGCATCGCCCCGGATCTGCGCGAACTGGAGCCCGGCCTGGATGGCGATGAGTGGTATGCCTATCGGGTGGTTAACGGTGCGGTCCGAAATGGCGTGCCCTATATGCCGAAGATGGCCGATTTTATGAGCCAGGAATCGCTCTGGTCGATCCGGGCGTGGCTGGAAACCCTCTATGTGGAGTAGTACCCCTGCAGCCTTCAGTGTCCGGCAGTGGAGCACACTCCTGCTGCTGGCGCTGCTTTTTATGCCCCTGCAGTCCGGCGCTCGCTCTTTCGATGATGTGATCGCTTCGGGCTACCTCAGTGTGGCGGCCTACCGGGATTTCCCTCCCTATGCCTTCGAAGAGAACGGAGAGGCCAGAGGGGTGGATGTGGAGATCGCCCGGGCGCTGGCCGAAGGGCTGGGGCTGAAACTGCAGCTGCACTGGATGATTGCCGACGAGAATCTGGACGACGATCTGCGTAATCATGTCTGGAAGGGTCATTATCTGGCCCGGAAGGAAGACGGACCGATGCTGCAGCGGGAAGTGGCTGACGTGATGCTGCGGGTGCCCTATGACCGTGAGTTCGCCTATAAAGTCGATCCCGACGGGCGGGTGATTAACGACCTGGTGCATTTTTTCGGGCCTTATCAGCGCGAACACTGGGCGCTGGCCTGGGACAGTGGTCAGATGGAGCCGTTCGAAAACCTCGCAGTGTTTCAGTATGAGCGGGTGGGGGTGGAGATCGACAGTCTGCCTGACTTCTATCTCAGCAGCGCCTTCCGCGGCCGTCTTCGTAACAACGTCCAGCACTTCCCCAGCCTGATCGCGGCAATGAGGGACATGGCGGATGGGGAGGGCAGCGGCGTGTCGGCGGTGATGGGTATGCAGTCACAGGTACAGTGGGCGTTGTCCCGGCTGGAAAGCCGGGCGGACAGCCCGGATCGATTCCGGCTGGCGGATATCCCTTTTCCCAATCTCACCAGACGTCACTGGGATGTCGGTATGGCGGTCAAAGATGCCCATCGTCAGCTGGCTTACCGGCTGGAGGATGTGGTTGATGAGCTGATCCGAACCGGGCGGATGGAGCGGCTGTTTCGTGCTTACGGTATTGACTATCTGCGCCCTGACCGTTACCGGGTGGAGTAATCCCGGGCAGCCATCTCTTCCATGTCATCGACCCGGGTCCGGCTCTCTTCCGGCTGATCGGCCCCATCAGTTTGTTCAGTCTGTTCAGTCTGTTCAGTCTGTTCAGTCGCCAGGTAGTCGGCGCGGCAGGTCTCCCCGGGCACTGTTTGCTGCAACCCGCGGTCCCGCCGGGGAGTAGTACTAAGGTAGCGGCTAACCGCTCCCGTCGTCGGATTGTTGAGTCAGGGGCTGAAAAACAAGAATAAAAGTCATCATCGGGTCCCTGTGGCCGGGTGGTGCGAGGGCTGACCGACTGCTGTCCGACGGCTCAGCCGGCCAGTGTTGCCCGACGCCCCTTTATGAATAAGAACATCCTTACAAAGGAGATCATGATGAAAGATCAATTCGGCCTGAAAACTCTGGCCCTGTCTTCGCTGGTGGCTGCCATGGCCCTGGCGAATCCGGCCAGCGCTAAGGTGACTGACCAGGATATCCTTAACGACCAGGCGACCACCGGCGATGTGGTCAGTAACGGCCTCGGCCCGCGGGCTCAGCGTTACAGCCCGCTGGCGAAGGTCAACGGAGATACCGTCCGGGATCTGCGACCGATCTGGGGATTCTCATTCGGTGGCGAGAAGCAGCGCGGTCAGGAGTCTCAGCCCTTCGTCAAAGACGGGGTGATGTACGTGACCGCCTCTTACTCCCGGGTCTTTGCGATCGATATCGAGACCGGGGAGGAGCTCTGGCAGTACGACGCCCGTCTGCCGGAAAATATCATGCCCTGCTGTGACGTGATCAACCGGGGGGTGGCCCTGTACGATGACCTGGTCATCTTCGGTACCCTGGACGCCAAGCTGGTCGCCCTCAACAAGGACACCGGTAAGACGGTGTGGAAGAAGAAGATCGCCGACTATAAGGCCGGCTACTCCATCTCCGCCGCCCCGTTACTGGTGAAGGGGAAGGTTATCACCGGGGTATCCGGCGGCGAGTTCGGTATTGTCGGCAAGGTTGAAGCCCGTGATGCCCGTACCGGCGAAGTGGTCTGGACCCGGCCCACCGTTGAAGGTCATATGGGCTATCTCAACGGTAAAGAGAACGGTATCACCGGGGGGGAAGCCGGAAAAACCTGGCCGGGGGATCTGTGGAAGTCCGGCGGAGCGGCCACCTGGCTGGGTGGCACCTATGATCCCGACACCGATCTGCTGTTCTTCGGCACCGGCAACCCGGCCCCCTGGAACTCCCATCTGCGTCCCGGCGATAATCTCTACAGTTCTTCGCGGCTGGCCATCGATCCCGATACCGGTAAGATCGTCTGGCACTTCCAGACCACGCCTCATGACGGCTGGGACTATGACGGCGTCAACGAGCTGATCGCCTTCGACTATCAGGAGGGAGGCAAGACCATCAAGGCCGCGGCCACCGCCGACCGCAACGGTTTCTTCTACGTGCTGAACCGCACCAACGGTGATTTTATCCGCGGTTTCCCCTTTGTGGATAAGATCAGCTGGGCCAAGGGGCTGGATGAGAACGGCCGGCCGATCTTCGACGAAGCCAACCGGCCCGGCAATCCTTCCGAAAGTACCGACGGCAAGAAGGGCAATACGGTTGTTGCCGCACCCTCTTTCCTGGGTGGTAAGAACTGGATGCCGATGGCCTACTCCCAGGATACCGGTTACTTCTACGTGCCCTCCAACGAGTGGGAGATGGATATCTGGAACGAACCCACCGCCTATAAGAAAGGCGCCGCCTATCTGGGTGCCGGTTTCACCATCAAGCCGATCAACGAAGACTATATCGGCGTCCTGCGAGCCATCGATCCGAAGACCGGCAAGGAAGTCTGGCGCTACAACAATAACGCCCCGCTCTGGGGTGGTGTGCTGGCAACCGCCGGCGGACTGGTCTTTACCGGTAATCCGGAAGGTTACCTGATGGCCTTCGACGCGAAGACCGGTGAGGTTAAATACCGCTTCAATACCGGCTCCGGCATTGTCGGTTCGCCGATCACCTGGGAGCAGGACGGCGAGCAGTATCTGTCGATCGTCTCCGGCTGGGGTGGCGCCGTACCGCTCTGGGGTGGTGAAGTGGCCAAGCGGGTCAAGCACCTCAATCAGGGCGGTACCGTCTGGACCTTCAAGCTTCCGGCCAGGGATGAAATGGCAAAGAACTGAACGGGCGTCTGAAGGAAGCGGGCAGGGAGCGGGCAGTGGTGATCGCTGTCTGTTTCCGCCTGTTGCAAAGCCGGGCCATCCCCGGCTTTTTCTGTTTACAGGAGAACGATTATGACCGTTCTGATCAGGACCGGTATTACCCCGTTTATCTGTCTGATCCTGCTGCTCGGCCAGCAGGCCTCTGCCGATCAGCTGGCGGACGGCCGATACAGTCTGGCGCTGGAGGATAACAGGGGCGTCAGTCATAGCATCGGTGAGCTGGTACTTACTTCTGCCGTGGGTGTTGATTCGTCAGCGGATTTTTCGACCGGCGAGCTGAAACACAGCTATCGGCTGATACTGGACCACCATCGCTTCCGAGATCATTTTCTGTCGATGAAGGAACTGAAATGTCTCGAAGGGCCAGAGCTCTGGTGCTATATCCCCTATCCCTACGATAACCCCCGAACGCTCAGCCCGACAGACCTGCGCTGGCTGGAACATGATCTGCTGTTCCTGTTCAAGCGCAGGGGCGAGTTCGGCGCTGACTTCTGGAACGGCATCTACTACCGCCTGACGCTGGTTGACGGAGAAATTCAGGGGGAGGCCCGAGCGCTGGATCTGAACCTGCTGGCATCGCCACCGGATCAGACGCTGCTGCCGCCGATCAGCGATGCAGATCTTGATGAGGCCGATCTGCTGAAGCGCTGGTTGCCGAAGCTGTCGATTCGTCGGTCTGAACAGCCCTGAGAACGGGCCACGCCCGATGGCCAGGCAAAATGCTGAATACCTGGCAATTATCCAGCCGATATACTGTTGCGTGATCTGTTATTTGCGGGGAAACTGACTGATACGACTCAGCAATGATGCAAACGGCTCCTGAGTGCATTCTGCTTGCAACAAAGGTCATTGCATACCGTAATGTTCAGAAAGCCTGCGCCTCGTTCCGGTCACTCCCGAACAGGTGGTCATCCGATTAATCGGTGGTGTTATCCGGCAGTGGAATCGTCTACTCTCAGCCTCAACCTACAGGAGGTGATGATGTCCCGGATTCCCGTCACTATGCATGCCGTCTACCTGACAGGACACGGTGGTTTTGAAAAACTCAGCTACGAGGAGAACGTACCGGTACCGGTACCTGCCGCAGATGAGGTGTTAATTTGTATCGGTGCGGCCGGCATTAACAATACCGACATCAATACCCGGATTGGCTGGTACTCCAGAACCGTTACCGGGGGGACGACGACTGACAGCAGCGGACGGGGTCCCGGAGAAGCTACCCCTGAAGATGGAGGCTGGGCCGGGGCTATAGATTTCCCGCGCATCCAGGGTGCAGATGTTTGCGGCTGGATTGTTGCGGTGGGCACTGGCATTTCTGAATCAAGGATCGGAGAGCGGGTACTGGTTGAACCCTGTATAAGGAGGGGGGAGACAGATTTTTCCTATATCGGCTCAGAGCTGGACGGCGGATTTGCACAATATGTAAAAGTACCTGCCGCTTATAGCCATAAAATCGAGAGCAACTGGACCGATGCTGAGCTGGCAGGTATTCCCTGTTCCTATTCCACGGCAGAAAACCTTCTGACCCGGGCTGCTCTCAAACCGGGTGAAACCATCCTGATTACCGGCGCATCCGGAGGTGTCGGTTCAGCCGCTGTGCAACTGGCCAGAAGGAGGGGCAGCAAGGTGGTTGCCGTGGCGAGCGCATCTAAAACCGACGAGGTTCTTGCCCTTGGGGCTGATCGTGTGATTCCACGAGGTACAGATCTGCTGGCCGCTCTGGGAGAAAACAGCGTCGATGTGGTCGTAGATCTGGTCGCGGGTGATCAATGGAGTCAGCTACCGGAGCTATTGAAGCCTCGGGGGCGCTATGCGGTTTCCGGTGCCATTGGTGGCCCCCTCGTGCAGTTGGATGTGCGGACACTGTATCTGAAGGATCTGAGTTTTTTTGGCTGTACCCTACTGGAAAAACAGGTATTTCCGAGTCTGATCCGTTACATCGAGCAAGGCGAGATACGACCGGCTCTGGCGAGGACTTACCCATTGAGAGAGATCGTAACAGCGCAAAAGGATTTCCTCAGGAAATCCCATACCGGCAAGCTCGTGCTGGTTCCTGAGCAATCAATATCGGCTACTGAATCCTGAAGTATGATGGTGGCTCTGTGCTCTGTGCCTGGCAGGACACCGGGCACAGCATCACTACTCGCTGACTGGCATATTTCCGGAGCCACAGCTCTCAGCGGGCGCTCCACACCCGCGTTTACCTATGCTCTGCAATAGCCTGAGTCTTCCTTGTAATCTCAGGTCTGTCTGATCAGTCAGGAACAGGCCGCCGGGACGATCTTTAAAACCCCCAGCCGGATCGCAGCCAGGGCATCAGCCCGTGAAACTAGCGCCCCGGATGTGGCCAACCCTGAGTCAGATCAGTGAACCGGTCGCCGAAAGACAGCATACTGTTTCAGGCAATCGACGGAGGAGCGGGTGATGCAGCAACAGATTCAGCTGAGCGGATGGAAAGCGATCGCGGCTGTGGTGATACTGATCACGGTGGTGGTTGTGCGGCTGACGACCTTCAGTGATCAGCGCGGCAATACCGCGCTGATGCAAAAGCTGGAGGTGCAGGTAGCATCGGACTACCTGCCGGGGCAGGTGGATCGGCTCAGACAGGCCCTGCAGTCGGGCGACAGGGACATCCAGGCCGCTGGTGCCGAAGCGGTGCTCAGTTCAGAGATCACCTATCATGCCGTTCAGACCGCCTGGCCGCTGTTCGATTTCTCCTCCAGCAAGGAGGTGGTCGTCAGGGTTGAGTACTCGCTGGATGATCGTTTCGGAGCCGGTCCCGTAACCACTAAGTATTTCCTGTTCCGCTACGGTGGATTAGCCGATTCCTGGAGCTACCAGCGGGAGGTCAGTGCGCTGAAGTTCTACATGAACTTTCTGTAGAAGCTTGCAGGATCAACCCGTCTTAGCCTCTTGTAGTCACTGCCTGCTTCAGAGGAAGTGAATGGATGAGCGGAGATCGGAGGTAATTGTTCTGACTCCATTGCAAGCATCTGTCTGAGAATGGCCGACATTATCAAATTACAATGTTTGCCATGAGCCAACAATAAGATAGCTGGCATTCAGCTCGCCGGTTATTGTATGCGTCCATCTTTTTAATTTTTTAACTTTAATTCAAAAACATACGCACTCTTCCGTCGGGTGGAACCGAGTGTGGCACGACAGATGCCTTATTGATGATATGGGTGATTCCGCCCATAACTTTCAATTACTTTCTGGTTGCTACGCACCTTAGGAGAGATGAACATGACAACTTTGATGGTTAAAGACCTGACTCAATGTAAAGAGCTGGATGGTGACGCGATGGCCGCGGTTCAGGGTGGTTTAAGAAGGAGAAAGAAACGACTCGCGCTCAGAACCAGCTCTCCAAGCGCCCGTAAACCGGGAACTCAGGCGGATATCACCAGGCTTTCCACGTCGCTTTTCGGTGGTCCGATATTTCCCGGCCTGGATCCAGAGTTTCCATAATTAACCCGGGACGACAGAGCCTGCAGACAGCTCTGACACAACCAACGGTTCGGGTGGCGAAACTTTAATGGTGGATGCCACCTGATTCGGTGAACAGGGACGTTCAGCAGCTTATGGCTGAAGTAAAGAGGTTATGGTTATCCGATAAACAACTCTGAAAGAGTTTTAGTCTCGGATCTCACGCAACTACTGCTCAGGGCTGATAAAGCATTTCGGATCGTTTCAGCAAAGTGAAAAACAGCGCAGGACCGGACTTTGCCAATGTCCCGCGCTCCGGAGGCTCAGTAAATCACCGCTGAGTCGTTCAGTTCGTACTTTCCGGCAGATAGAAACCAACCCCCAGCACATAATCGTTGACCCGGCGGATACGGGAGAACTTATGCTCGATATCGTTGGTTCTGCGGTTCAGCCATTCGTACTCGATGATGCCGTAACCGATGCGATCGGCCAGTTTCAGAATCTCCTGACCGATGGGCTTACCGGCGGCGTCCGAGGTGCCGGAGAGGTCCTGTCCCACCAGCTCCGGATTGGCGCCGGAAGCCTGATAGATCCCCTTCATATCGATGGCGAAGATATAGAGATCGCCCTGCACGAAGCGACCCTGCTGATCATTGAAAAGGGCAAAAGCCTGTTCGGCCCCCTGCTGTTTCAGCACCTCGACGGCATTGTCCAGCAGCACTCTGGCCTGCAGAGAGCTGCCCCGCTCGGCGGCGCTGGCGGTAAAGCTGAAGATCGTCAGTATCAGCAGGCAGAGCGCCCGCATCAGATTGTTTGAGTTGGCCATGGAAGTCTCCTTGTGACGGCGTAGTGACAGCTGTCAGCTTGCGGTCGGCGGCCGGGCCGGGCAATAGCACCATCTGCCAGAATCCCTACGACTTCGGTAGCGATATCTCCTGCCACCGCACTGTCGGCGAGCTTTGTTCTGGGCCTGAGTGGTTATGCTGAGAGCAGGGAATAAGTCGTACGAAACTCAATTGTTGATATCAATACCGTTCTTTCGGGCTGCTACTAAAGTCCCTGTTTTCGGCACCAAAGTGTTCTGCCCCGGCAACGGATCTGTGAGTAGCATCGAAGGTGCAGTCTTAAAACTCACTGCCACCATAACCACACAGAGGAGATCACCATGTGCTGGACTGACCCCGCATTCTGCGACCTGCGCCTTGGTTTCGAAGTCACCGCCTACGTTTACGTACGCTGACCTGAAACCGCCGGAATCGGATGATTCGATTCCGGTTTAACCGCGCTCCGACAGACCGCCATGGCCGTCCTGACGCTGCCCTCTGATCAATGCACCACGATGACACAACGCTGACTGCGCCATAACTGCGGCGCCACAACCAGTGCGCCAGAACCATTGCACCAGGATTAACGGTATCCCGGTGAAGGAGTAATGCTATGGGATCGACTGATCGGCTGTTGCCGGAGGATCGCTGCATCCTCAACCCGATGTTTCTGTTTCGCTGGGAAGAATCCCAGAACGCTCATGTGCTGCTCTACCCCGAAGGGGTGGTCAAACTCAATCAGACCGCGGCAGCTATCCTCAAATATTGCACCGGCGAGCTGACCGTGGATGAATCCATCGACCGGCTGGCGGAGGAATACGGACAGTCCGATCGCCGGCTTATCGCTCAGAGTGTCATTAAATTCCTGGAGGCTTCCTGTGAAAAAGGCTGGATCAGAACTGAAGGTTGATGGCAGCGGCAAGCCCATCTGGATTTCGCTGGAGCTGACCTACCAGTGTCCCCTCAAATGCGTATTCTGCAGTAACCCGCTGGATTTCGATCGCTACCGGGATTCGGAACTGACTACCGCTGAGTGGAAGCGGGTGATGCGCGAGGCCCGCGATATGGGGGCCATGCAGATCGGCTTTACCGGCGGTGAACCGACCCTGCGAAAAGATCTGGAGGAGCTGGTGGCTTACGCCGACGAGATCGGTTTTTACACCAACCTGATCAGCTCCGGGATCGGCCTGACTTCCGCCCGGCTGCAGGCATTGAAAGCGGCCGGTTTAAAACATATCCAGCTGGGATTTCAGTCCTGCGACGAACAGGTCGCCAACGCCATGGCGGGAGTGGACTGTTATCGCAGCAAGCTGGCGATCGCCCGGGAGATCAAGGCGCTGGGCTTTCCGATGGTGCTGAACATTCCGGTGACCCGGCAGAATCTGCCGCAGGTGCCTGAGATCCTGGTGCTGGCTCAGCAGCTGGGCGTCGAGTATGTGGAGCTGGCCAATGTGCAGTACTACAACTGGGCGCTGGTTAACCGCGATCGGCTGATGCCCTCCCGTCGGGAGCTGGAGTGGGCGGAAGCGGAGGTCAATCGCTTTCGTCGCGAGCACGGCGACAGCATGACCATCTACTTCGTGATTCCCGATTACTACGATGGCCGCCCCAAAGCCTGTATGAACGGCTGGGGCTCGATCCATCTGACCATTGCTCCGGACGGATCGGCACTGCCCTGTTCCCAGGCCAGCAGCCTGAAAAACCTGGAGTTTCCCGGTGTCAGGGAGCACAGCCTGCAGTGGCTGTGGGAGGAGTCGCCGAGCTTCAGAAAGTACCGTGGTGACGAGTGGATGAAAGAGCCCTGCCGCAGCTGCGACGAGAAGGAGCAGGATTTCGGCGGTTGTCGCTGCCAGGCGCTGGCGCTGACCGGTGATGCCGAAAATGCCGACCCCGCCTGCAGCAAATCACCCCATCATCAGATTATTCATCAGGCGATCGATGCCGCGGAGCAGGCCCGCAGGCACGAACAACCGCTGATCCTGCGTGAGGTTGGTGCCGTGGAGATGGAGCTGTGAGGCTGCCCCACGACAGCATGGTCGGTACCCTGGCAGCCGGTCTCTGCCTGACGCTGGTGCTGTTTCTGCTGGCGCGGGAACTGGTCCGGACCGGGATCTGAGCGGCCGGGAGGAAAGATTATGGACATGCCGATCATCGATCTGCTGCTGCGCTGGTTTCACCTGATCTTTGCTCTGGTCTGGATCGGGCACAACTACGCCAGCTTTATTCAGCATCCCGGATTCCGGCCCTTTAACCGGGAGACCAGTGAACAGGCCCGCACCGCGGCGCTGGAGCAGCGGATGCAGCGCGAGCACGGGACCTTCCGTTATGCGTCCATCGTGGTCTGGGGCTCGGGGATGGGGATGCTCTGGTACCGGGGCTGGCTGGAGGATGCGCTGACGCTGAACGGTCCGCTGGCGGTGATCGGCATCGGCGCCTGGATCGGTACCCTGATGATGCTCAACCTGTGGCTGATCATGTGGCCCCACCAGAAGAAGGTGCTGGGCTTTGTGCCGGCCAGTGATGCCGAGCGGGTGCGCTGCTCTCGGATCACCTTCCTGGCCTCCCGCACCAACACCATTCTGTCGATTCCGCTGTTGTTCTTTATGGCGGCCGGCAGCCACGGCATCGGTCTGTTTGTGGGGTATTGACCCATCAGGTTAAACCAGTAAACCAGGAACCTGTTGCCAAGGGCCAGAAGGTCAGTGCGAGCCCTCGGAGGCCTGGTGATCTGACCAGGTGCGCCCGGCTGAAGAGGGCGATGGTTAAACAGGTAGGGGAAACCTGCTTAAGCACCGGGTTAATAGCGGAGTGAACATATGACAGCAACGGTTATCAGCGTCCGGCCCCCGGTAACTGAAGCAGCGGCTGGCGACCATCCGGTTTATAACTTCGGTGCCGGACCGGGAATCATGCCGGCGGCGGTGCTGCAACAGGCGCAGGCGGAGATGACCGACTGGCAGGGCAGCGGCATGTCGGTCTGGGAGATGCCGTTCTGCGGTGAAACCTTCCAGGGAATTGCCGATCGGGCTCGCCGGGATCTGCGTGAGCTGCTGGCGGTTCCCGACAACTTCAGCATCCTGTTTATGCAGGGCGGGGCATCGGCGCAGTTTTCGCTGGTACCGATGAATCTGCTGGCCCGGTTCTCTTCCCGGCTTTTACCACAGAGTAGCCACGGCTCTCGTGACTGTGTTGAGGGTGGCGACGACCACAGGGCTGATTATCTCGAAACCGGCCACTGGTCCTGTAAGGCGATTGCCGAAGCCCGCCGTTACTGCCGGGTCAGCATCGTCGCCTCAGGCGCCTCGTCGGGATTCTGCCGGGTACCGGCGCAATCCGGCTGGCGGCTGGACCCCGCTGCCGCTTACTGTCATATCACCAGTAACGAAACCGCCAGCGGACTGCAACTGCAGCAGTTGCCGGATACCGGGGAGGTGCCGCTGGTGGTGGATATGACCTCCGATTTTCTGTCCCGGCCAATCGATTTTCAGCGACTGGGACTGGCTTATGCCGGTGCCCAGAAAAACATCGGCCCCGCCGGCCTGACTTTCGTGATCATCCGCCGGGATCTGATTACCGAACCACTGGCCATGACCCCCAGCGCCTTCAGTTATCAACGGCTGGAGGAAAGCGGCGGACGTTTTAACACCCCCCTGACCTATCCCATCTATCTGGCCGGGCTGGTATTCCGGCACCTGCTGGCGAACGGCGGACTGAATGCGGTGCAGACGCGTAACGATCGTAAGAGCAGCCTGCTTTACCGGGCCATCGATACAGACCCGCTCTATCAGTGTCCGGTCGCCGCACCCTGGCGCTCGCAGATGAATGTCTGTTTTAACCTGAGCGATCCGGCGCTGACCGAGCGCTTCCTGGAGCAGGCTCGCAGCCGGGGTCTGATCAATCTCGCTGGCCATCCGGTCAGCGGTGGGGTGCGGGCCAGCCTCTATAACGCCATGCCGGAAGCCGGCGTCAGGGCGCTGGTGGAGTTTATGGACGAGTTTTCTGCACGCCATAAGCCGGCAGTTCGCCCATGAGTGAAGGCTATCAGCAGCTGGTCGGTACCCTGATGGAGCGCTGGCCCGGCCAGACCCGAGGGATGATCAAAAGCGGCTTTTACCTTGCTGCCGGGGCTGCCCGGTTTCGGGACAGGTGGCGGGGCGACGGTGAAATTGGGAGCACCGATTCAGCAAGCGCCGCTTCCGTTGCGCCGCTGCAGGTGATGGGGCTGTGGTTCGACAACCCGGTGGGGGTGGCGGCCGGCTTTGATCGTCATGGCGCTATCGGTCGCCGGGCAGGCTGTCTGGGCTTCGGTCATATAGAGATCGGCACCCTGACGCCACGGCCGCTGGCGGGGCATAACCGGGGGATCGGGGTGCTGGAATCGATTTCGGAGTCAGCGCCGTTCCGGGGTGGGGCGGTGCTGGGGATCAGTATCGGTAAGAGTCCGGAGACTCCGTTGCAACATTGTTACGATGATTATCGAATTGGCCTCCGTGCGGCCTGGAGAGCGGCGGACTATATCGCCCTCAACCTCAGTGCTGCCGGCAGCGCTGAGCTGCTGGCCGACCACAACCGGGATTCGCTCAAGCGACTGCTGGCCGGAATTAAACGGGAACAGCTGTCGCTGTTCCGTGGCAGCGGTCATTACCTGCCGATCGCCGTCAAGATCAGACTGGATCTGAGCTGCCGGCCTCCGCCGGCGCTGCCGGAGCTGCTGAAGCAACAGCGGTTCGACGGCCTGATCGCCGCCATGGAGCCGGGGGGGGCTGCCGCACTCGGGGGCTCCGAGCGCTGGCGTGATCCCCGGTGTCAGCGCCGGGCCAGCGCGCTGCTCAGGGAACTGTACCACCGTCTGGAGGGCCAGCTGCCGCTGATCTCCGTCGGTGGCATCGCCTCGAAGGCGGATATCGACCGACGACTGGCCGCCGGCGCGGCGCTGGTGCAGATTCACAACGGCTTGATTTACAACGGGCCGGCAATTATCCGGGCACTGAATCCATGGATCGCTTCGGAGCCGGTTCTGTCGACCGGGCGCATCTGATTTTTGCGACTCGCCTGATCCGGCGACGATTGCCGGTGCCGGCAGGAGTTGATGCACACCGACTCGGGTTCTACTACTTCCGACCCATAGATTACCCCCTAAGGTGGCCTTGGTTGAGCAATGTCACTTTGTCATGCTGGTAGCAGGAAGTCAGCACCGCCTGCTTCCCGTTAACTTTCCAGTAACAGCAACCGAGGACCGACCTATGTGGACCAGACCGGCATATCAGGATCTGCGCATCGGTTTTGAAGTCACCATGTACTTCAGCAACCGCTGACCCTCAGCTCGCGCCGTCGGGGGTTGCAGCGTAGCGGCTGCAATCTCGGGTCGGGGTCGGGAACTGGCTGAAAATCTCCTCCCTGCTGCCCCACCTCCGATGACCGGATTTTTACCCGGCCCCCTTCCGGCGCAACTGCCTGTAATACATAACAATAATCAGGGCTACGCTATGAAGATTCGTATCCTGGGCGCCGCCGCCGGCGGTGGTTTCCCGCAATGGAACTGCAACTGTCGCAACTGTAAGGGCTATCGGCAAGGGCTGGTCAATGCCCGGGCCCGGACCCAGTCTTCCATCTGTATCAGCAGCGACGGTGAACACTGGCTGCTGTTTAACGCCTCTCCCGATATTCGTGCTCAGCTGGCCGGATTCGCTCCTTTGCAGCCGGCCCGTCAGCTGCGGGATACCGGCATTGAAGCGGTGTTGCTGATGGATGCTCAGATCGACCACACCAGTGGCCTGCTGATGCTGCGTGAAGGCTGTCCGCTGAACGTCTACTGCACCGAGCCGGTGTTCGAGGACCTGAGTACCGGTTTCCCGCTGTTCCCGATGCTGGAGAGCTGGAACGGCGGTCTCCATCGCCATCCGATTCCACTGCAGAGCGAGCAGGGATTCGAGATCCCCGGTATCGATCATCTGCGTATTCACGCCATGGCGTTGTCCAGCAAGCCGCCTCCCTACTCACCGCGTCGTAACAATCCGGTGGAGGGCGACAATATCGGCGTCTTTATCGAAGATCTGCGCAGCGGAGGTCGTCTGTTCTATGCACCCGGACTGGGGGCGGTGGAGCCCCATCTGCTGCCCTGGATGGAGCGGGCGGACTGCCTGCTGGTGGACGGCACCCTGTGGCGGGACGACGAGATGATCCGTCAGGAGGTGGGAACCCAGACCGGGCTGTCCATGGGACATCTGCCGCAGTCCGGCGCCGGCGGTATGCTGGAATTGCTGGAACCGCTGCCGGCCCGCCGCAAGATTCTTATCCATATCAACAATACCAATCCCATTCTCGACGAGGACTCCCCGGAGCGGGCGGAGCTGAATCGCCGCGGCGTCGAGGTTGCGTATGACGGTCTGGAGATCGATCTCTGAGTTCGTTTCCCCAATCGAGGTGACTACCATGCATGCCATTGATCAGAACGTTGTCAGCTGCGAGTCCGTCGACCCGCAGCCCTGGAGCCGTGAGGAGTTCGAACAGCGCCTGCGTGCCCGGGCGGACTTCTATCATATTCACCACCCCTATCATCAGGCCATGCATCAGGGCCGCTGTACCCCCGAACAGATCCGCGGCTGGGTGGCCAATCGCTTCTACTACCAGGTCTGCATTCCGGTGAAGGACGCCAATATCCTCGCCAACTGCCGTGATCGCGATGAGCGCCGGCTGTGGGTGCAGCGGATTCTCGATCATGATGGCTACGGCGACGCCGAGGGGGGCATCGAAGCCTGGCTGCGGCTGGGCGAGGCCTGCGGTCTCAGCCGGGAGGAGATGTTGTCTCAGCAGCATGTACTGCCCGGGGTTCGTTTTGCCGTCGATGCTTACGTTAACTTCGCCCGCCGGGCCAGCTGGCAGGAGGCGGCCTGCTCGTCGCTGACCGAGCTGTTCGCTCCCGAGATCCATCAGTCGCGGCTCGACACCTGGCCCGGGAACTATCCCTGGATTGAATCCTTCGGCCTGCAGTACTTTCGCAACCGGCTGACCGAAGCGCGACGGGATGTGAAACACGGTCTCAAGGTGACCCTGGATCATTTCGTCAGCCGCGAAGAGCAGGAGTCGGCCCTCAATATTCTCCAGTTTAAGCTCGATATCCTCTGGTCGATGCTCGATGCCATGACCATGGCCTATGAGCTGGATCGGGCGCCCTACCACAATATCGATCAGACGGCCGGCTATCACCGGGGGATCTGGCAATGATCACCACAGAGCAGGTGCCGACAATGAACCCGGTGTTCCGGTTCCAGTGGGAGCAGGCGCAGCAGGCGTACGTGTTGCTTTACCCCGAGGGCATGGTACGGCTGAACGGCAGTGCCGGTGAAATTCTCGGCTGCTGTGACGGCAGCCGGCCGGTGGCGGTCATTATCGAGGAGCTGCAGTCGAGATTTCCGGATGCCGGCGATCTCAGTGAAGACATTCTCGACTTTCTGGGAGAAGCCCATGAAAAACAGTGGATCCACTTCAACTGAGCCATCCGACCTGCCGGTTCCCGGGGGCCTGCCCGAAGGGGTCGGTCAGCCGTTCTGGCTGCTGGCGGAACTCACCTACCGCTGCCCGCTGCAGTGCGCCTACTGCGCCAATCCGCTGGACCTGAAGGGCGGGGGCGAGGAGCTGACCACCGATCAGTGGCTGTCGGTGCTGGCCCAGGGACGCCGGATGGGAGCCGCCCAGCTGGGCTTTTCCGGTGGCGAGCCGCTGCTGCGACGGGATCTGGAGCTGCTGATTCGCGAAGCCCGCCAGCTCGGTTACTACAGCAACCTGATCACTTCTGGCATGGGCCTGGATCAGCAGCGTATCGCCGCCTTTCGGGAAGCGGGGCTGGACCATATTCAGATCAGCTTCCAGGCCAGTAACGAGGAGCTTAACAATCGCCTGGCCGGCAGTCGCAAGGCCTTTGCCCGCAAACTGGCGATGGCCCGGGAAGTAAAGGCCCAGGGTTATCCGATGGTGCTCAACTTCGTGATTCACCGTCATAATATCGATGAGATCGATCGCATTATCGAACTCTCCATCGAACTCGACGCCGACTATGTGGAGCTGGCCACCGCTCAGTATTACGGCTGGGCTCTGGCCAACCGCGATCAGCTGCTGCCGACCCGGGCTCAGCTGGAACGGGCGGAGGCGGTCACCAACCGGTACCGTCAGCAACTGAACGGCAGCGGCCCGAAGCTGATCTTCGTCACGCCTGACTACTACGAAGAGCGCCCCAAGGGCTGTATGAACGGCTGGGGTAAACTGTTTCTGACCATCACCCCGGACGGTACGGCGCTGCCCTGCCACAGTGCCCGCGAGCTGCCCATCGATTTTCCCAGCGTCAGAGACAGTTCTCTTGAGGAGATCTGGTACCGATCCACCGGTTTCAACCATTTTCGCGGTTTCGGCTGGATGAAAGAGCCCTGTCGCTCCTGTGATGAGAAGGAGAAGGATTTCGGCGGTTGTCGCTGTCAGGCCTTTAAGCTGACCGGTGATGCGACGAATGCCGATCCGGTCTGTTCAAAATCTCCTCACCACGACAGGATTGAAGCAGCTCGCCGGCAGGCCGGGCAGGGTGACAGCGGGGGGCCGATGCTGTCCCGTAATATCCACAACCGTGACCGGGCGATGGAGCTGATCGCCCGCAGCCTGTGAACGGCTCGGCGGTTGCGGCCTCGGCGCGCCGGGCCGCGGTGGCCGGACGCCAGTGGACGGAGCTGCGCAGTGATGGCCAGCGCCTGTGCTGGCTGGAGTTTGATCCGGACCAGGCAACTGTCCGGCTCCTTGAGAAGCGAGGCCGGCAAGCTTCCCGGGTGCTGACCCCGGAAGGCTGGTCGGTGCGCAGCCGGGTCCATGAATACGGCGGCGGGGCTTACTGCCTGACCGGCGACGGCGTGGTGTTCGTCAACGAAGAAGACCAGGGGCTGTACCAGCTGTCCGGGGATAGTGCGGACCGCTGCCGCCAGCCTCGCCGCTTGTATCGTGAGCGCGGATGTCGCTACGGCGATCTGGTGTTCGATCCGGTCCATCAGCGGATACTGGCGGTGGAGGAGCGGCACGGGCTGGCAAATGAGCCGGAGAACCGGCTGGTGGCGATTCGCTGTAGCGACGGCCAGCGCCAGCTGCTCGCCGAAGGGGCGGACTTCTACGCCAGCCCCCGGATCAGCGCCGACGGCCGGCAGATGGCCTGGCTCAGCTGGAATCACCCCCATCAGCCCTGGCTGTCCACCTGCCTGAGCAAAGCGCGGCTGGATAGCCGGGGATTGCCGCTGGACTGCCGGGCGGTGACGGCGGGTCATTATGCCGGCCAGCAGGAATCGGTGTTTCAGCCGGAGTTCGGCCCCGACGGCGCGCTCTATTTCGTCTCCGACCGTACCGGCTGGTGGAACCTGTATCGCAGTTTTCGGGGCCAGACCCGGGCGCTGCTGCCGATGGCGGCTGAATTCGGCGTGGCCCAGTGGCAGTTGGGATTGCGCAGTTACTGTCTGCTGCCGGGCAATCGTATTGCCTGCAGTCTGATCGAGCAGGGGATCGCCAGATTGGGGATACTGGAGCTGGACAGCGGGCGCTTTCAGCGGCTGGATGGCAGCTGGGCCCGTTGCCACTCGCTGTGCTGCCACCAGCAACAGCTGCTGCTGGTGGCCGAATCTTCGCTGGCCCCGGCCTGTCTGTTGTCGGTGGATGCCCAGTGCGGGATCAGTTGTACGCTGGAGAGTCTGCAGCCAGCCATACTGTCTGCAGGAGGACTACCCGGAACGCTGCCCAGATCGATGACTTTCGAGAGCGGCGATGGCGCCGCCGTCCAGGGGTTCTATTACTCCGCTGCGGGCTGTCACTCCTCCTGGCAGCCACCACCGCTGCTGATTCAGCTCCATGGCGGTCCCACCTCCATGGCGGATGCCGGTTACAATCCGCTCAGGCAGTTCTGGACCGGTCGTGGCTTTGCAGTTCTCGAGCTCAATTACCGTGGCAGCAGCGGTTTTGGCCGCAGTTACCGGCACTGTCTGAAGGAGCAGTGGGGCGTGCTGGAGCTGGAGGACCTGTTCTCCGCCTGTGAGTACCTGGTGCGCAGCCAGCTGGCGGATCCACGGCGAATCATGGTGCGGGGCAACAGTGCCGGCGGTTATACGGTACTGCGGGCGCTCGCTGATCGCCGGGCTGCAGCGGCGGGTCTCTGCGCCGGCGCCAGTCACTACGGGATCAGTGACCTGGAGCTGCTGAACAGCCAGACCCATAAGTTTGAATCCCGCTATCTGCACTGGCTGATCGGTGATCCCGAGAGCGCCCGGGAGCGTTATCTGGAGCGCTCGGCGATCCATCATCCGGAGGCCTTCGCCACACCGCTGATCTTCTTCCAGGGGGCGCTGGATCCGGTGGTGCCGGCGGTGCAGACCCGGCGGTTGTACCGGCAGCTGAAGCTCAGAGGTCTGCCGGTGGCGCTGCAGAGCTTTGCCGATGAACGGCATGGCTTCCGGCAGGCTGACAATCGGGCCCGGGTGCTGGAGCAGGAATGGAGCTTTTATCAGCAGCGGGTCAACGGCCGGGTGGCCATCGCCAACGCGGACGGGAGCGACGCTATGGATTCGCTTCTGCCTGCAGCAGATGGCTCATCAGCGCTCGCAGCTTGCCGGGCCTGACCGGTTTGTTAAGGCGGCTGACCCCCAGCTGCCGGAACTCCTGGCGGACCTGGTCGCTGCGATCGGCGGTGATCATAATCGCCGGCAGGGTCCGATCCTGTTCCGTCATCAGCGTAGTCAGCACCCGGGTTCCGGTCAGGCCATCGTCAAGGTGATAGTCGGCCAGTACGATATCGGGAGGGCAGGATCGCCAGGCTTCCCGTGCTTCGGCGATATCGCTGGCAATGCTGACTTCACAGCCCCATTCGCTCAGCAGCGATTGCATGCTGTGCAGGATCGCTTCTTCATTCTCCAGCACCAGTACCCGGGCGCCCTGCAGGTCGGCGCCGGCCAGTGGCGTATCGGTCGCAGTGACGGCAGGCCGGCTCTGGGCGCGGCCCAGCGGTACCCTTACCGAGAAGCAGGAACCCCGGCCCGGTCGGGAATGGACTTCGATATCGTGGTTCAGCATGGTGGCGATGCGTTCGACAATTGCCAGCCCCAGACCGACCCCTTTGCGTCGCCCGGGCTGGGCATTGTCGAGCTGGCGAAACTCCTGGAAAATAGCCTGTCGCTGGGCCTCGGCAATGCCGGGGCCGGTATCCCAGACCTGAATTTCCAGTTCCTGTGAGCGTCGCCGGCAGCCCAGCAGAATACGTCCCGTTGGGGTGTAACGGATGGCGTTGCTGATAAAATTACGCAGAATCCGCATCAGCAGGCGGGAGTCGCTGTGCACGGTCTGCCGACAGGCGATCGATCGGAATTCCAGGTCCGCCTCCGCCGCTACCGGCTGAAACTCGGTACTGAGATCCGAGATCAGGTTGCCGATACTGAAATCGTCCGGGTCCGCCGTGACGGCGTTGGCGTCCAGCCTGGCAATATCAAGCAGATCGCTGAGCAGTTCTTCCGCGCCCAGCAGGGCGATGTGGATACGTTCCACCAGCTGCTGATCGCTACTGGCCAGCGCCCGTTCCTGCAGGGTCGACACCAGCAGCCGGGCCGCGTTCATGGGTTGCAGCAGGTCGTGGCTGGCGGCCGCCAGGTACTTGTCCTTGCTGGCGTTGGCCTCTTCGGCCTCCTGCTTGGCGGCTCGCAGCTCCCGGGTGCGATCCAGCACCCGCTGTTCCAGCTCGGTATTGAGTCGGGTCAGCTGCTGCTGGGCGCGCATCCGTTCGGTGATATCCTGGACGAAGGCCTCCAGCACCCCCTGTTTCCTGTCTTTGAGCAGTACATTCATGGAGACGCAGACCGATTCACCGTCATGCCGGCGTAAACGGGTCTCGAAGCCGACCCGCTGTCCATCCCGGTCGAGCAGCTTCAGCAACCGTCGGTAATCCTCGGGCTGGTAAAACAGCTGCTCACCGATATCGGTGACGGCCTCACAGATGCTGGTTGCCGAAGGGTAACCGCAGATTCGGGCTATTGCCGGATTGGCGGCGCTGATACCGCCATCGATCCGGGCCTGAAAAATGCCGTGCAGCGCGTTTTCGAACAGCCACTCGTAGCGTTCCTTCTCCTGCTCCAGTTCATCGATTTTATCCAGCAGTTCCGGATAGTAGCTCTTGCGGGCTGAAAAATCGCCGAGACCGATCAGGCCCTGTATCAGACTCCGGTCGTCGGTGGGTTGCTGCGGTGGTACAGGATCAGAGCGCTTCCTCATAGACCACCTCGACATCGCGCTTGTTGGACTTGCGGGGATTGGTGAGCAGGCAGGGATCCCGGACCGCTTTGCCCGATAGTACCGGGATATCGCTGATACTGACGCCGGCCTCCTTCAGCCGCTGGGTCAGCCCGACCTCCTGTTTCAACTTCTGAACGCCCCGCAGCAGCTTCTGTTTCACGGCTTTGTTGTCCATGCCCCGGGTATCGATGCCGACGGTGTCGGCGATCACCCGGAACCTGTCTTCGGCGGAGGAGTAATTGTAGTCGATCACGTGGTCCAGCAGGATGGAGTTGCAGAGTCCGTGGGGGAGGTCCAGGTAACCGCCGAGACTGTGGGACATGGCATGGACCGCCCCGAGAATGGCGTTGGAGAAAGCCAGCCCTGCCTTCATGCTGCCCAGCATCACCTGCTCGCGCAGATAGATATCATCGGGCTTCTCGATCAGCGCGGTGAGGTTGCCGGAGACCAGCTTGATGGCTTCCAGCGCATGCATGTCGGTCAGCGGACCGCTGGCGGTGGAGACGAAGGCTTCCACTGCGTGCACCATGGCGTCAATGCCGGTGCAGGCGGTCAGAAACGGGTCCATAGTGGTGGTCGTTTCCGGATCGATCAGGGATACATCCGGTACTACCGCCTTACTGATGATGGAAATCTTGGTGCGGGCATCCTGATCGGAAATAATGGCGAACTGAGAAACGTCGGCAGAAGTGCCGGCGGTGGTCGGGATAAAGATCAGCGGTGGAATCGGCGCCTGAATCTGGTCGACGCCTTCGAAGCTGAGGATGTGGGCCCGGTTGGCGCTGACAATACCGATACCCTTGGCACAGTCCATCGGGCTGCCACCCCCGATGGCAACGATCACATCGCAGCCTTCCTGAACGTAGAAGTCTGCTCCCTGCATTACCTCTTCGGCTCGAGGGTTGGGACTGACACTGCTGTAGACCCGATAATCGATGCCGGTTTCCTGCAGACTGTGCTCGACATCGCTGACCCAGCCGGCGGCTACCACGCCGGGATCCGAGACCACCAGCACCCGCTGGGCCCCGAAATTCCGGGCGAAGTTACCGACCGTTTTACGGGCGCCGACCCCGAAGATGATTTCCGGAGATACGAACTTTCTCAGGTTGGAAATACTGGTGTTCATGCTGTGGCAGACTTCTTGTTGTTATGTCCTGTACTGACACTATATCAGCAGCGTGAGCCGGTAAAGTAGCCCTTAGGCGGGGATACCCGTGTCGCTGTCCGGTTGCCGATCGCTGACAATCATGCCGGGATTACGGGCGGACTGTTTACGACGCTGCAGGCTGTCGACACACTGGTTGTCGTCCTGAAGGATGACAACGCACTCCAGGCACTGGACGCATTCGTCGTAATCGATGCTGCCATCCCGCCGAATAGCGTTGATCTCGCATCGCCGTTTGCAGAGCTGGCAGGGGCTGCCGCACTTATCGATTCGGGTCAGCCAGCTGAAGCGACGCAGGCGGCCAATCACCGCCAGTCCGGCGCCCAGCGGGCACAGATAGCGGCAGTAGAATTTGTGGATAAACAGGCCCAGTCCCAGCAGGATCAGGGCGTAGAGCACAAAAGGCCAGCTGCGGACAAAGAACAGGGTGATGCTGGTCTTGAAGGGTTCCACCTCGGCCAGCTGTTCGGCCAGGGTCAGCGACTGAAAGGCTATGACCACCAGTGCCAGCAGGATCGGATACTTCACCAGGATCAGCCGCCGGTGCCAGACTTCGGGGATGCGCCACTGCCGCAGCTTCAGACGGCTGGCCAGTCCTGAAAGCAGCTCCTGCAGGGCACCGAACGGGCAGAGCCAGCCGCAGTAAAGCCCTCGCCCCCAGAGCAGCAGTGACAGCATGCAGTAACACCAGAGAATGAAGATCACCGGATCGAGCAGGAAGATGCGAATGTCGAATCCTTCCCGAACTGTCAGCAGCAGGGTGTAAATATTGACCACCGACAGCTGTCCCTGGGCATAGAGGCCGATAAACAGCAGGGTGAACCACAGGTAGCCCTGGCGAAACCGATGTAGCCGTTGCGGCTGGCGACTGTAGTGACCCTGGCGCAGAAAGAACAGGGTCAGCAGCGTCAGCGCGGCCAGCAGGACCGTAATCTGCAGCCAGCGATCCCACCACAGCTGCAGCCACATTGGTGAACTGCTGCGACCGTGGTCGACCTGTGGCTCGACGATCTCAAAAAGTTCTTCCGGCAGTCGGAAAGGGACGCTGAAGGCAGCCTGATCGCGGATCAGGTGATTGCGTCGCAGCTCTATATTCAGCTTCAGCGCCGCTTCGACGGCCGGGTTGAAGCCGGCGTGACCCTTCACCCGGAACAGGTTGGCGCGATCGAATTCCGGTATCCCGGCGGCCCGGAACGGCAGTTCCTCATCCAGCGCGTTCAGGTCCCGCAGCTCAATGGCAAGCTGGTTCTGCTCCAGTGCCAGCCGGCCGGGAACGGTGCCGGGCTGGAAGTCGTCGGGCACATGCAGAAAGGCTCCCCGCGACATCACCGCAAACGCCTGCTCGCCATCTCTGAGGCTGGCCATCAGTGACCGGTAACGCTGGTCACCCAGCAGGTTTCGGCCGATGCCGGGGGCGTTGAGCCAGGCGTACCAGATCTCACTGAACGGCTGGTCCTCCTCCACTGCGGAAAAATCCGGATAGCTGTCCACCGGCTGCCCCAGGCTCTCCTCGACACGGGATCCCGGTAACTGCCAGTGGCCGACATAGCCCCGGTCGAGCAGCTGCTGCCAGTCCATGGGCTGGTAGAGATCGGCACGGGCCCGGGCCGGCGGTGCCTGAGCGAAGCCCTCCAGCTTGTTGCGCGCCACCTGCAGGGCGGTGGAGAGCACGGTGTCGTTAATGATGATCACCGATACCGTGGCTTTGGTGACGCCGTCGAAATAGACCGGCCCCGCTTCCCCCTGCTGACTGCCGGCTTTGCTGCTGTTAATCACGATATGATCGCTCAGGTAGCGTCCCCGATACTGATCGATAAACCGGAACAGCGGACCGTGACCGAGGCCATGGAGGAATACCGGTTCGTGGTGCTCCAGCACCCTGACCCCGGCAAAGCGTCCATCGGCATCGATACCGATCAGCAGCCGGATCGGCTTACCGGAGAAGCCGGGCAGGTCGCTCAGATCGGTGGAGCGGTAGGCGTAGCCCAGCAGTTGCTGCAGCTGGTAGACCGGATAGACCGGAAAATCGGCCAGTTTGTCATCGATGCGGGTCGCTTTCGGGAACAGGTCCCGTACCATCGCCAGTTCATTGTCAGCCAGGGTCGCCATCGTGCTGCCGCTCTGCAGCCAGAGCAGCGCCAGAAGCAGCAGGGTGGGTATCGGCATGGACCGTGATGATCCCTTCATTGGCGGCCTCCGGGTGAATCTGCAGCGAAATCTGAGGAGAAAGCGGGTAACTGTTCCATGCTAAGAGGGTGGCAGAGCTCGGAAAATGGTACTTCGGAACTGATGGTGTAGTGCTGTCGGATCGGCCCGCAGGCGGTCGGGACCGATCCGGACCGCCGCCTGTTGGTGGGTCAGCGCTTCAGATACTGACTGAAATCGATATTGCCCGCCGACAGCGCCGCCTGAATGCGGTTATGGACATTGAGCTTGCGAAGAATGGCCGAGACGTGAGCTTTGACCGTGGTTTCGGCGATGCAGAGGTTGTAGGCGATCTGTTTGTTGGATTCACCGCTGGCCATCCGTTCGAGCACCAGCAGCTGACGTCGGGTCAGGGTATTGAGGGTTTCCGGGGCGATCTGGCTCTCCTCCTGGCGGCGATGCTGGCGCGGTCGGCTGTCGTCGGCTCGAATCACATCGGACGGCAGATAGACCTGTCCCGCCAGAACCTGCTCCAGTGCTGAAGTCATCTTCTCCCGCGGCAGTGACTTGATGATAAAGCCGACGGCCCCGTAGGTCATCGCCTGCAATACCACGCTCTTGTCCTCCTCCGCGGAGATGATTACCACCGGAATTGAAGGAGACTCGTTGCGCAGTTGCATCAGGCCGTTGAGGCCGTGCATGCCCGGCATATTCAGGTCCAGCAGGATCAGGTCCAGGTCGTCGAAATCCTCCGCCAGCCTGACGGCGGTATCCAGATCTTCGGCCTGGAGAATGTCGGCGTCGGGGTAGCGGGCCCTGATAACGTCTGCAATAGCTTCGCGAAACAGCGGGTGATCATCGGCGATCAGCAATTTGTACATGGAGGATCCCGGCTCTTCAGTTCGATCGCTTTCGCTACTGATTCTAGTCGCTTCCGACCGACCCGGAACTGAAAAATCAGCAGTGATCTGATTGGCTGGTCCGCTCGAGGCTTGCTGTGGGAGCGTCATCATCGTCTGCTACTCCTTTATTCTTATGTACCTCCATTAGACCCCCGGCAGGGGGTGAAGACCATGCTACCTTGGGCCTTCAAAAAGGGGTCGAAAGTACTATATTTCCCCATCCGGACCGGATTTACCCTGGTAGAAAGCCACAGAAATCTGTCCGGGGTGGATTATGAACATACCTATGCTGTGCGGCCGCTCGGCCCTCACCACGGCCCTGATGCTACTGATCTGGCTGCTGGCCGCTCCGGCCTGGTCGCAACCAGGTATCCGGGTGGCGGTACTGAAGTTCGGTACCGTTAACTGGGAGCTGAGCACCATGGCCGGGCAGGGTTTTGACAGCGCCAATGGTTTCGAGCTGAAGGTGTTGCCACTGGCCGGCATGACGGCGACCCGAACGGCGCTGATGAGTGGTGCCGCCGATGTCATTGTCGCCGACTGGATCTGGACCAGCCGCCAGCGTGACCGGGGTCAGGCGCTGCAGTTCATTCCCTACTCCTCGGCGGTGGGCAAACTTATGCTGAAGAAGGGCTCGCCGGTGAAGTCGCTGGCGGATCTGCAGGGGCTGAGGATAGGCATTGCCGGCGGTCCGGCCAGCAAGGGCTGGTTGCTGTTGCGGGCGCTGGGGCTACAGCAGGGTATCGACCTGAAGGCCGTTACCGAGCAGCAGTATGGCGCGCCGCCGTTACTGAACGCGGCGTTACAGCAGGGACAGCTGGATGCGGTGATCACCTTCTGGCATTACGCCGCCCGCCTTGAAGGGCAGGGCTATCCGGCACTCTATGATCTCCGCGGCATCGGCCGTCAGCTGGGCATGAAATCGGAACTGCCGATGCTGGGCTATGTGTTCCGGCAGCAGTGGGCCGAAGCGCATCCGCAACTGGTCGCCGCGCTGCAGGCCGCCTCCCGGCAGACCAAAACCCTGCTGCAACAGCAGCCCCGGGCCTGGCAGCCGTTACGGGCGTCGATGAAAGCCGGCAGCGAATCGGTGTTCGAGCAGCTCAGGGACGGCTACCTGGCCGGTATACCGACGCCGCTGAGCGCCGATCAGATCAGCGATGCCGGGCAGATGTTCCGGCTGCTGGCCCGGGTTGGCGGCGAACAACTGGTGGGTGACAGCCGTGCGCTGGATCGGGACACTTTCTGGCAGCAGCCTTAAACCCCTGAGAGCGGGCTGGTCCTCCCTGGCCGGCCGCTCCGCGGGTGCTCAGCTGCTGTCGTTGCTGATTCTGCTGGCCTGCTGGCAGCTGCTGGCCATGGCCCTCCAACGGCCGTTGCTGCCCTCTCCCATGGAGGTGGCCGGGGTGGTCCGGCGGGAATACCTGTCCGGTGAACTGTGGCTGCATCTGCAGGCTACACTGGCGCGGGTTGCTATCAGTTTTCTGCTGGCCATGCTGCTGGGGGCATTGCTGGGAATCCTGATGGGGCTGAGCCGGAGGATCAATCAGTGGCTGGACCCGCTGCTGGTGATGCTGCTGAATATGCCGGCGCTGGTGGTGATCATTCTGCTCTACATCTGGTGCGGGCTGGTGGAGGGTGCAGCTGTCGCCGCGGTGGTGATCAATAAAGTGCCCAATGTCACGGTCACCCTGCGGGAAGGGGCCAGAAATCTCGACCCCCGCTACGGTGATCTGGTCCGGGTCTACCGTATCAGCCGCTGGCGCCAGCTGAAGGAGATCATTCTGCCGCAGCTGATCCCCTATTTTCTGGTGGCGGCCCGCTCCGGGCTGGCGCTGATCTGGAAGATCGTGCTGGTGGTTGAGCTGCTGGGCCGCAGTGAAGGTGTTGGCTTCCAGCTGCATCTGGCCTTTCAGATGTTCGATGTGACGACGATCCTGGCCTACAGCTTCTCCTTTATTCTGGTGGTGCAGGCGGTTGAATGGCTGGTGTTACAGCCCTGGGAGCGCGCTCAGGGGCGCTGGCGGAGAGTTGCTGATGATTGAGCTGTCCCTGGATCATAAGTGTTACGGCGATCGCACTGTGCTGGGCCCGCTGTCCCTGAGTCTGCGGGCCGGTGAGCTGGTCTGTCTGCTGGGGCCATCCGGATGCGGTAAGACCACGCTGCTGAATATACTGGCGGGGCTGGACAGCAACTATGCGGGTGTTCTTCACAGCCAGCATTACCGTATCAGCTATATGTTCCAGCAGCCCTGCCTGCTGCCCTGGCGTACGGTCAGGCAGAATCTGGCGCTGGTGGCCGATGGGAACCAGTCACAGATCGAAGAGCTGCTGGGGCTGATGGAGATGAGTGAATTTGCCGATCAGTACCCGGGCCGGCTATCGCTGGGCATGGCTCGACGGGTTGCGCTGGCGAGGACTCTGCTGAACGATCCCGATCTGATCCTGATGGATGAACCCTTTGTCTCCCTGGACCCTCCGACTGCAGAAAGCCTGGGCGAGATGCTGAGCCGGCTGCGGGCACGCCGTCCGGAGGTGGCTGTGCTGATGGTGACTCACAACCTGCGAGAGGCGCTGGCCCTGGCCGACCGTATCCTGATGCTGAGCGGGGAACCCGTCCGGATCATCCGGGAATATATACCGGCAGCTGACAGTGAGACAGCACTGCATATGGAAGAGCAGTTGCTGATGGCTGGCTATCAGCCGGAAAAGGCAATTGGCTGACGCCTTTGAGGTCACTGTTGTGAGCGGACAGCTTTCTGTTGCTCGTGGCCGTGCCTGTCATCTCAGCGGAATCCTTGTGCCTCCGTCTCCCTCGGGCATCTGAAAACACGCGTTGTACTGGTAAGGAAACTGTTACAGAATCCTTCTCTGACAAATGCCTGGCGTTTAGGTGGATGCAGATACCTTTTTCGGGCGGGCACTCTAACAGCGACGGTCCGTTCAGGTTGATGTTACTGTCCTGTTACATCCGCTTCAGGGGCTTAAGCGCCGAAACCTCTACTCGAATATAGTTTCCTATGCCATATACCAGACAGAATCTTACCGCCGATCTTCAGATGGGCGTCCGCTGCTACCAGCAGGGGAATATTCCAGCCGCGATTACAGCGTTTAAGAGAGTCCTTCAGTTTTCGCCGAAACACCCGGACGCGCTGCATCTGCTGGGTATCGCCTATCGCAGCTCAGGCGATACTGCCGAGGCGGTGAAACTGGTCAAACGGGCCGTTAAGGCCCAGCCTAAAAATGCCCATTACCACCATAGTCTCGGGTTGATTCAGGCGGAAAGAGGTAAGGACAGGGAAGCGCTGCTTGCATTGCGAAAAGCCGTGACGCTTAGTCAGGGGGACAGCGCGCTTCATAATGATCTGGGTTCGTTTCTCAGCCAGCGCAACAGGACCGAAGAATCCATTCCAGAGTATCGCAAAGCGATCAGAAAAGACCCCAGCAACATCAAGGCGCTGATCAACCTGGGCCATGATCTGCTGAAAACCGGAGAGCTGGAGGAAGCGCGGCAGAGTTATGAGCGGGCCGTCGCGACGGATGCCGGCAATATCAACGGGCAGAGTGGTCTTGCCTATGCGCTGATGGCGCAGGGTGAACTGGATTTGGCTGCTGAGGCATATCGTCGGGTACTGGATCTCAATCCGGCGCACCTGGAAGCCTGTAATAATCTCGGCAGTGTGTTCAGGAAACTGGGTCGCCTGGACGAAGCGGAAAATTGCTTTAACCGGGTGATTGAGAAGGACCCGGCCTTTAAGGAAGCCTGGAATGGTCTGGGTAAGACGTTAAAAGGTAAGGGAGAAATCGACAGGGCTTTAGACTGTTATCAACAGGCGCTGACGATTGATCCGGACTATGCTGATGCGCGCTGGAGCCGAGCTCTGGCAGAGCTGCTGCTGGGCCGGTTCGAATCAGGCTGGGCAGGTTATGAGTGGCGTTGGAAAAGCCAGGAGTCCTCCTGCAAGAAACGTGATTTTAAACAGCCGCTGTGGGACGGTGCTTCGCTGGAAGGAAAGACCCTTCTGCTGCATGCCGAGCAGGGGAATGGCGACAGTATTCAGTTTATCCGCTATATCAGCGCTGTCGTTCCCTTCGGCGGCAGGATTATCGTGGAGTGCCAGCGCTCTCTGGCACCGCTCTTTTCAACCATAGCGGGCATCGACTGCCTGGTTGCAGCCGGAGATCCTCTGCCGGATTTTGATCTCCAGGCGCCGTTTCTGAGTCTGCCCTGTATCCTGGGAACCAGGCTGGAGAGCATCCCCGCAAGTGTGCCCTATCTTGCGCCCGGCGACCGTAGTATCAGTCTCGACGTAGCCGATGCTGACCAGCTGAAAATTGGCATTGTCTGGGCGGGGTCCGCGGAGCATGAGAACGACCGCAATCGCTCGGTTAAGCTCTCAGACTTTGCCGGACTGCTCGATATCCCTGCCATTCAGCTCTGCAGCCTGCAGGTGGGTGAGCGGGCAGGGGACCTGGAAACCTCTGAGGGGGGCGGCCAGATTGTTGATGTTACCGCGGGCATCAGTGACTACGCCGATACTGCAGCCCTGATTGAACAGCTGGATCTGGTGATTTCTGTCGATACTTCGGTGGCTCACCTGGCCGGCGCCCTGGCTAAACCGGTCTGGGTGCTGCTGCCTTTTGCACCGGACTGGCGCTGGTTGCTGGACAGGAGCGATTCCCCCTGGTACCCGACCATGAGGCTGTTCCGGCAGAAATCCGCCGGCGACTGGGAGGGGGTTTTCGCCGATGTGGCGGCGGCACTGGTGGAGCTGTCCGGACCCTGAAGCCTCCGAACAGGGGGTTTTTAACCTTTCCTGGCAACGGACCGCTCAGATCAGCCAGGTCCGCTTATTTGCCGATACAGAAGCTGGAGAAGATCTTACCCAGCAGGTCATCGGAGCTGAACTCGCCGGTGATCTCCGACAGGGTCTGCTGGGCCAGTCGCAGATCTTCGGCCAGCAGCTCACCGGCACCGTAACTGTTCAGCTGCTGACTGCCGGCATCCAGGTACTCACGGGTCCTGACCAGGGCGTCGATATGGCGGCGGCGAGCCATAAAACCACCTTCACTGGTGGCGTCATAACCCATGCACTGCTTCAGGTGCTGACGAAGCAGCTCGGTACCCTGCTGTTGTTTTGCGCTGAGGCGGATCAGGTGACAGTCACCGGCGTCGTCCATGCCGGCAGTTTCGCCGCTGAGATCGATCTTATTGCGAATCACCGTGATCTTATCCAGACCCGGAAGATGACTGACGAAATCAGGCCAGATCTTTTCCGGAGCGGTCTCGGTGGTGGATGAGGCATCCACCATCAGCAGCACCCGGTCGGCATTGCGAATCTCGTCCCAGGCCCGTTCGATGCCGATCTGTTCGACCACATCGGCACCTTCCCGCAGGCCGGCGGTGTCGATAATGTGCAGTGGCATGCCGTCGATATGGATATGCTCGCGCAGCACATCCCGGGTGGTGCCGGCGATATCGGTGACGATAGCGGATTCCTTACCGGCCAGCGCGTTCAGCAGGCTGGATTTGCCGGCATTGGGGCGACCGGCGATCACCACGTTCATACCTTCGCGGAGAATCGCCCCCTGATTTGCTTCCGCCAGCACCCGGTCGAGATCGGCGCAGATAGCACTCAGGTCGCTGGCAACCCGTCCATCGGCAAGGAAATCCACCTCCTCCTCGGGAAAGTCGATGGCCGCTTCCACGTAGATTCGCAGCCGGATCAGTTCCTCAACCAGATCATGAATACGGTCGGAGAACTCTCCCTGCAGTGAGCGCAGGGCGCAACGGGCTGCCTGTTCTGAGGAGCTGTCGATCAGATCGGCGATCGCTTCGGCCTGGGCCAGATCCAGCTTGTCGTTGAGAAAGGCGCGTTCGGAGAACTCACCGGGTCGGGCCAGTCGGGCACCCTGCGACAGTACCTGCTGCAGCAACAGATCCAGTACCACCGGGCCACCATGGGCCTGCAGTTCCAGCACATCTTCACCGGTGAAAGAGTGGGGGCCGGGAAAGCAGAGCGCGATGCCCTGATCGATCTGGCGGCCTTCACTGTCGCTGAAAGCGCCGTAGTGAGCCTGGCGGGGCGCAGGCAGATGACCCAGTACTGCTCTGGCAATTTCGGGCGCCAGAGCGCCGGAGACGCGGATGATGCCGACGCCGCCACGTCCGGGTGGTGTTGCCAGTGCGGCAATGGTATCGCTGTCCGGTTGAGCCATGTCACACACTCTTTTCAGCTGGTAGTTCAGTTGGTGGTAAGGGAGCGGCCTGAGGTCTCCCGATGATTCAGTTTAACGCGATTGCGTCGCGGCCATCGAACCGTCTGCCCGGGCTCTATTGATATTTAATTTCTTTACCGGAGATCGCGGAATCGGCATCTATGGCTCCTTTCGGCATACACTCCCTCCATGGACATCACCGAACCGCCATCCCCGGCTCTCTTCGGTATACACTCCTTCCATGGAGATCACCGAACCGCCATCCCCGGCTCTCTTCGGTATACACTCCTTCCATGGAGATCACCGAACCGCCATCCCCGGCTCTCTTCTGTATACACTCCTTCCCTGGAGATAAAGAAAAGGCCCCTTTCGGAGCCTTTTTCTCAGTAAGTAATCGCTTACTTTTTACTGCTCAGCCCGGCGGCTTCGATCTTCCGGGTGATCATCCACTGCTGCAGAATCGACAGCACGTTGTTCACTACCCAGTACAGTACCAGACCGGCCGGGAACCACAGGAAGAAGAATGTGAAGATAAACGGCAGCATCTTCATCACTTTAGCCTGCATGGGATCCGGAGGCGTGGGGTTCAGCAGTTGCTGAATAAACATGGTCACGCCCATCAGGATCGGCAGCACGAAGTAGGGATCCATTACCGACATGTCCTGAATCCACAGCATAAAGGGCGCGTGGCGCAGCTCCACGCTCTCCAGCAGTACCCAGTACAGGGCGATAAACACCGGCATCTGGACCAGGATGGGCAGACAGCCGCCCAGCGGGTTGATCTTCTCTTTCTTGTACAGCTCCATCATCGCCTGAGACATCTTCTGGCGGTCATCGCCGTACAGTTCCTTCAGGCGCTGCAGTTCGGGGCTGACATTACGCATCTTCGCCATGGAGGTGTAGGCCTTAGCGGACAGCGGATAGAAGGCGGCCTTAACGGCAAAGGTGACCAGGATAATCGCCACGCCCCAGTTGATGACGAATTCCTGAATCGCCTTCAGCAGCCAGAACAGCGGCTGGGCAACCCACCACAGCCAGCCGAAATCAACGGTCAGCTCGAGGTTAGGGGCAATGGCTTCCAGTTTCTCCTGAATTTTAGGACCGACATAAAACTCGGCGCCGGTGCTGCCTTTTTCGCCGGGGGCCAGAGTCAGTGCCGGAGAGACAAAGCCGGCAAAGTAGTTACCGTTGCGCTCGCGGGCAAAGTAGTTGTGGCTTTTCTCCGGAGCCGGGACCCAGGCACTGACGAAGTAGTGCTGGAGCATGGCAACCCAGCCCCCCTGAGTTTTACCGGCGTACTTTTCATCATCGATATCATCGAAGTCGACCTTGGCGTAGGTGTTCTCACTGCTGGAGAAAGCGGCGCCAAGGAAGGACTGCATACCCATGCTGGTCTGGGTAGAGGGATCTTCGCTGCGGTCACGCTTGATCTGACCGAAGAAGCTGGCCTGCCAGGGTTCTGAACTTTCATTGTCGACCAGGTATTCGACATTGATCAGGTAACGGCCACGGCTGAAGGTGAAGCGCTTGGTGATCTTGACGCCATTGTCCTGCACCAGCGTCAGGTCAACGTTCAGTGAATCCTGGCCATCCGCCAGGCTGAACTCGGTGGCGTTGGCCTGGAATTGCGGGCGTTTACCGCTGGCGTCGGGACCATTCTGACCGGTCAGACCGCTCTGGGCGGTGTATACCCGGTTATCGTTCTGCTCAAGCAGCACGAACTTCTGGTCCGCACCCTGCTGGGCCAGATAGTCGTTCAGTTCGGTATGAATGATGTCTCCGCCGTAAGGGTCGATCAGCAGGTTAAGCACATCGGTTTTCACCCGGATCAGCTGGCCGCTGGCGATTTTTGCCGGTGCCTGAACGGGAGACTCGGTAGGGCTGCTGCCGGCACTGGGAATATCCGCGGCACCCTGTTCCAGACCGGGAGATGTAGTGATTTCAGGTGCTGCGCTCTGGGAAGATACAGAGGTCACCTGAACGGGCTGGGTTTTTTCACCGTAATCCTGATTCCACTGGAGAACGAGGACATAGGAAATAACTGCGAGGGCGCCAATCAGGATAATACGTTGGATATCCATTCTTTAAGTCCGTCGATGCCGAAATAACTGAAGTTTTTAAGCAAAAACAGCATTGCGCTATTCAGCCCGAAACGGCAAAGGATCAGCTCGACGTTTGTGGCTTAACGGACGCGCCTGCGTGTTTGCGTGAGTACTTTATCAATCTTTGCCAGCTCTTACTAAGCAGCTGATGCAACGACCGGTTATCCAACTCGCCCAGGCCTTTTCTCGCCAGTACCACGATATCGAGATCGGGCAGAGTGGCATCAGTTAATCGAAAAGACTCGCGGATCAGGCGTTTCACGCGGTTGCGGTCAACAGCCAGTCTGACATTCTTCTTGGCAATGACCAGTCCGATACGTGAATGGGAGAGTTGATTCGGGCGTGCCAGGATAAGCAGGTGCTTATCCGATACTTTTACTTTCGCCCCATTAAAGACCTCCCGGTAATCCCCGGCATTCAGCAATCGTGAACTACGGGGAAACTGGGATCCGGTCTTCAATGGAGGTGCTTGCAAGTGTTCCGGGCGAATCAGGCGCTCAGAGACTTGCGACCTTTAGCGCGGCGACGCTGCAGTACCTGACGACCGTTCTTGGTAGCCATACGTGCACGGAAACCGTGAGCACGGGCGCGCTTCAGTACGCTGGGTTGAAATGTTCTTTTCATTGCTCTGTCCTACGTTAAAAGGGAGATCTCTCCCCACCTCATAAAATCAAGAGCGGAATTCTAGAGAATTAGCGACCACACTGCAATTGCTTCTTGCACTATTTAGAGGGATTTCTGCGGTACGCCGTTAGTCGTTACCGGGTTAACGATGGCGGCAGGGGGCTGCCAGCCGGACGCCTGTTTGCTGGTATTATTATTGTTATTAAAATCGCAATAACTGTTGATAAGTAGAAAAATAGAAGTATATACAAGTATTAAAGATGTTTGTAAGTCTGGTATTAGTATGTGAGAAAGCTGTCGGATAAGCTGTGATTAGCCGCTCTGCAGCCCCCGTCAGCACTGGGTGCGGCCGATCGGGAATAAGTTTCACTGTGAGAAAATAATTTTAATTTCTCCGTCTCCGGTTGTGGATAACTGCCTGTTAAGAAGATAGAATGCCCTGATTCTTTAACAGCAACGGATTCGGGAACTTCTGCATGCCAGTCGATCTTTGGCAGAAATGTTTGAGCTATCTCCAGGAAGAGTTCCCTTCCCAGCAATTTAATACCTGGATTCGCCCGTTACGTGCCGAAGCCGGTGACTCCAATCAGTTGCGTCTGCTGGCTCCCAATCGTTTTGTGATGGACTGGGTGTCCGATAAATACCTGAAGCGTATTAAAGAGTTGCTGGCTGACGTCGGTGGCGATCATATCGCCGATGTGGTGCTGGAAGTTGGTGCTTCCGGTCATCGAAGAATGGCCAGACCAACCGCTAATCGGATGCCTGTCGCCAGTGCAATGCCTTCGGCAAACACACCTTCCCGTCCGGTGGCGAGATCGACTCCCGTCGCGGCGCCAGTGCCTGAGCCTGAACCGACACCTGTCATCCCGCAGCAACCAGCCAGTCCGGTACAACCTGATCTGCTGCAACCAGAAAGCAGCAGTCTGCCACGTGCTGCCGCTGCAAAGAAGCGCCAGGTAGAGGTTGAAGGCGGGGTTCGTCACCAGACTCACCTGAATAAGCTGTTTACTTTCGAGACCTTTGTTCAGGGTAAGTCGAACCAGCTGGGACTGGCGGCGGCACAGCAGGTGGCGGAAAATCCGGGAGGCTCCTACAACCCGCTGTTTATTTATGGCGGTGTCGGGCTGGGTAAAACCCACCTGATGCACGCTGTCGGTGCGGCTATGCTGGAGCGCAATCCTAATGCCAAAATTGTCTATCTGCACTCCGAGCGCTTTGTGGCCGATATGGTCAAGGCGCTTCAGCTTAATGCTATCAATGACTTCAAGCGTTACTACCGCTCTGTCGATGCGTTGCTGATCGACGATATTCAGTTTTTCGCCGGTAAAGATCGCTCCCAGGAGGAGTTCTTCCATACGTTTAATGCGCTGCTTGAAGGTGGTCAGCAGATGATTCTGACCTGTGATCGCTATCCCAAGGAGATCAGCGGGCTGGAAGATCGCCTTAAATCCCGTTTCGGCTGGGGACTGACTGTTGCCGTTGAGCCTCCGGAGCTGGAAACCCGGGTGGCGATTCTGATGAAGAAAGCGGAAGAAGCGCGGGTGCGTCTGCCTCATGATGCGGCCTTCTTTATTGCCCAGAAAATTCGTTCCAATGTCCGGGAGCTGGAAGGAGCACTGAAGCGGGTTATCGCCAATGCCCACTTTACCGGCAGCAGCATCACCACTGAGTTTATTCGTGAATCACTGAAAGACCTGCTGGCGCTGCAGGACAAGATGATCAGTATCGACAACATCCAGCGAGTGGTGGCTGAGTACTACAAGATCAAGGTTTCTGACCTGCACTCCAAGCGCCGTACCCGGTCGGTGGCCCGTCCCCGCCAGGTGGCGATGGCGTTATCAAAAGAACTGACTAATCATAGTCTTCCCGAGATTGGTAACAGTTTTGGCGGCCGCGATCATACAACGGTCTTGCATGCCTGTCGGAAGGTGGCAGAATTGCGTGAAAGTGATACGGACATTCGGGAAGACTATAAAAATCTGTTGAGGCTGCTGTCCTCATAAGCGAAGGACAGCCCTCCAAAAGGAGCTCTTGTTCAGAAGGGTAGGATGCGATGAAATTTAGCATATCCAGAGAAGCACTGTTGAAACCCCTGCAGCTGGTTGCCGGGGTGGTGGAGCGTCGTCAGACTTTGCCGGTTCTCTCCAATATTCTGCTGGTTGCCGAAGGTAACCAGCTGTCCCTGACCGGCACCGACCTCGAAGTGGAGATGGTGGGTCGGATTGAGCTGGAACAGGACGCTGAGCCCGGATCGATTACCGTTCCCGCTAAGAAGCTGATGGATATCTGCAAGTCGTTACCCGATCAGGTGGATGTCGAGCTGACGCTGACCGGTCAGAAGGTCACCATTAAAGGTGGGCGCAGTCGCTTTACCCTGTCGACCCTGCCTGCTTCAGAATTCCCCAATATCGAAGATGGTCCCCGTAATCTGGAAATCCCGATCGCTCAGGGCAAGCTGCGCCGTCTGATTGAGCGTACCAGCTTTGCCATGGCTCAGCAGGATGTGCGCTACTACCTCAACGGCATGCTGCTGGAGCTGGACGGCAACAACCTGCGCAGCGTGGCCACCGACGGTCACCGGCTGGCGACTTCCATCTGTGACGTCGAGCAGGATCTCAGTGTTAAGCAACAGATTATCGTTCCTCGCAAGGGGATTCTGGAACTGGTCCGCCTGCTCCAGGACAGCGATACCGAAGCGCAGCTGGTTATCGGCAGCAACCATATTCGGGTGAATACCGGAGACTTTATCTTCACTTCTAAGCTGGTAGACGGAAAATTCCCTGATTATCAGCGTGTTATTCCACGTGGTGGCGACAAGCAGGTCATTGCCGACCGGCAGGAGCTACGTCAGGTGCTGAGCCGTATCTCTATTCTCTCCAACGAGAAATACCGGGGTGTCCGGTTGTCACTGACCGATGGCTATCTGCAGGTCACTGCCAACAACCCGGAACAGGAAGAGGCGGAAGAGACGCTGGCGGTGGATTACCAGGGCGCTCCGCTGGAGATCGGCTTCAACGTTAACTATATGCTGGATGTGCTGTCGATTCTGGCGGTGGATATGGTGAAGATCTCCATGTCCGATCCCAACAGCAGCTCGCTGGTCGAAGCAGTGGATAACAGCGACAGCCTCTACGTTATCATGCCGATGCGTATGTAAGCAGTTCCGGCCCGCCCGCGCGGGCCGGTTGTTCCTCTCCTGATGTCTGTCCGGACCCTGGCCATAGAAGGCTTCAGAAACATTGCGGTTCTGAAAGTCGAGCTCTCGGCACGCACCAATATCTTCTACGGCGCCAACGGCAGCGGTAAAACCAGTATCCTGGAAGCCGTCCATCTGCTCAGTCTGGCCCGTTCTTTCCGTACCGGCAAATTCCGCCACTACATTAATCACGATGCCGACAGCTGCACTCTGTTTGCCGAAGTGGATTCGGTGGCAGCAGGTACGACACTGCCGGTGGGCCTGCAACGGGGTCGTGACGGCGAGCTGAGAATCCGGGTTTCCGGCGAGAATATCGACAGCGCGTCGACCCTGGCGGAGTTGCTGCCGGTGCAGCTGCTCAACTCCGATACCTTTCTGCTGCTGGAGGGCAGCCCGGCGGTCAGACGCCAGTTTATCGACTGGGGTGGATTCCATTCAGACCAGCGGTTTTTTCTTGCCTGGAAGGCGGTTAAACGTACCCTCAAACAGCGCAACAGCCTGTTGAAATATGGTAAACTTGACCCTCACGTCCGCGCCACCTGGGATCGTGAGTTTATCCGCCATGCAGAAGCGCTGGACGGCTTCCGACAGGCCTACATCGATATTCTTCTGCCCTGCTTTGAACAGGTACTCACCGAGCTGATCGATATCGATGATCTGACGCTTCAGTACTATCGGGGCTGGGACCGGAAACGTAGCCTGGATGAGGTCCTCAGAGACGGATTCGAGCGGGATAAAGGGCTCGGATTCACCCAGATGGGTCCCCAGCGGGCTGACCTGCGGGTCAGGGTCCGGGGCGTGGCTGCTAATGAGATACTGTCCAGAGGCCAGCAGAAGCTGGTCGTCAGCGCCCTGAAGGTGGCCCAGGGGCAGATACTCAGACAGCTCTCCGGCAGGGACTGTGTGTTCCTGATCGATGATCTGCCCGCAGAGCTGGATAAGAATCACCGCCGCAAACTGTGTCGGTTGCTGAGCGATATGAATTGCCAGCTGCTGCTGACCTGTGTCGAGGCGGATGCATTTGATGGTTGCTGGCAACAACAAACTGAAGTGAAAGATTTCCATATCCGGGATGGGGATCTGGCAAATGAGCACGTCAACGGGAGCTAGGAATGAGCGACGGGAATAACAACGCTTACGATTCATCCAGTATTAAGGTCCTTAAGGGTCTTGATGCGGTGCGCAAACGTCCGGGCATGTATATCGGTGATACCGATGACGGCACCGGTCTGCACCACATGGTGTTCGAGGTGGTGGACAATTCCATCGACGAAGCGCTGGCCGGCTTCTGCAGCAAAATTGACGTAATCATCCATCCCGATGAGACGATTACCGTTGCCGATGACGGTCGCGGTATTCCGGTCGATATTCATGAAGAGGAAGGGGTTTCTGCCGCCGAAGTTATCATGACCGTGCTTCATGCCGGCGGTAAGTTCGACGATAACACCTATAAGGTATCCGGTGGTCTGCACGGAGTAGGGGTGTCAGTGGTAAACGCTCTTTCCAGTGAGTTGAAGCTGACCATCCGCCGGGCCGGCAAAGTACATGAGCAGACCTACACTCACGGTGTTCCCGATGGGCCCATGAGTGTTGTCGGAGAAACCGACAGCACCGGTACCCGCTGTCATTTCAAACCGGCTGAAGAGACTTTCAACAATATCCACTTCCAGTACGATATTCTGGCCAAGCGCCTGCGTGAACTCTCGTTCCTGAATTCCGGTGTCTGCATCAACCTCAAAGATGAACGCAGCGGTAAAGAAGAGACCTTTATGTACGAAGGCGGTGTAAAGGCCTTTGTCGAGTTTCTGAACCAGAACAAGAGCACCATCAACCGGGTATTTCATTTCACCGACATCAATGATGAAGGTATCGGTGTGGAAGTGGCGTTGCAGTGGAACGACGGCTTCCAGGAAAGCATCCACTGCTTTACCAACAATATTCCCCAGCGCGACGGTGGTACTCACCTGTCCGGCTTCCGCTCCGCACTGACCCGCTCTCTGAACACCTACATTGAGCAGGAAAGCGTGCAGAAGAAGTCCAAGGTGGCGACCTCCGGCGACGACGCCCGGGAAGGTCTGACCGCCATTATTTCGGTCAAGGTTCCCGATCCCAAGTTCTCCTCCCAGACCAAAGACAAGCTGGTCTCCTCCGAGGTGAAAACGGCCGTCGAGCAGGCGATGTACAAGTTCCTCAGCGATTTTCTGCAGGAGCAGCCCAACGAAGCCAAGGCCATTGTCGGCAAGATGATCGATGCGGCCCGGGCCCGGGAAGCGGCTCGTAAGGCCCGTGAGATGACCCGTCGCAAGGGCGCCCTGGATATCGCCGGGCTGCCCGGAAAACTGGCGGACTGTCAGGAGAAGGACCCGGCCCTCTCTGAAATCTACCTGGTGGAGGGTGACTCCGCCGGCGGTTCTGCCAAGCAGGGCAGAAACCGTAAAACTCAGGCGATCCTGCCACTGAAGGGTAAGATCCTCAACGTCGAAAAAGCTCGCTTTGACAAGATGCTGTCATCGGCGGAAGTGGGGACGCTGATCACTGCGCTGGGCTGCGGTATCGGTCGTGAAGAATTCAACCCCGATAAGCTGCGTTATCACAGCATCATCATCATGACCGACGCCGATGTCGACGGTTCTCATATCCGCACCCTGCTGCTGACCTTCTTCTTCCGTCAGACCCTGGAACTGATCGAGCGCGGTCATGTGTATATTGCCCAGCCGCCGCTCTATAAGATCAAGAAAGGTAAGCAGGAGCAGTATCTGAAGGACGATGAGGCGCTGGATAACTTTATGGTCCAGGCCGCCCTTGATGATGCCCACCTGCATGTCAATCCGACGGCACCCTCGATCAACGGATCGGGTCTGGAATCTCTGATCAGTGAGTTCCGCGGCGTCAAGGCGCTGATCCAGCGTATCTCGCGGCTCTATCCTGAAGATGTGCTGAATCAGCTGGTTTACAGCCCTGAGCTGACCGAAGAGCAGCTGAAAGATCGTGAAGCCGTTGCCACCTGGACGCGCAATCTGGTGGCCTCTATCGATGTAGAAAAGAGTACTGCCAGCACCTTTGAAAGCGCCGTCACCGAAGATCGCGAACGCAACCTGTTCCTGCCGGAAGTGAAGATGATCTCCCACGGCGTGCCCCACGACTATGTCTTTGGCTACGATTTCTTCCTGTCCGGCGAATACCGGGCGATGGTCCAGCTGGGTAAAACCCTGACCGGACTGCTGGAGGAGGGTGCCTATATTCGCCGCGGTGAGCGTGTGAAGCCGATTGAAAGTTTTGATGAGGCCCTGGACTGGCTGATGGCTCAGGCCAAACGCGGCTACTACATTCAGCGCTATAAGGGTCTGGGCGAGATGAACCCGGAACAGCTGTGGGAAACGACCATGGACCCGGACAGCCGCCGGATGTTGCGAGTGACCATTGAGGACGCTATTGCCGCCGATCAGATGTTCACCACCCTGATGGGTGACGAGGTGGAACCACGCCGCGACTTCATCGAAAGCAATGCCCTGAGCGTGACTAATCTGGATATCTGATTTTTGTCAGATCTCACCAGAGATGAATTGAGTCACAAAAAGGCAGCCGACTGGCTGCCTTTTTTTTATTCCGTGTCCCGTCCTGATCTGATTAAGGATATCAGGCTGACTCGACCCCGGATCTGCCAGGCCGAGTCCCTGAGTTCACGGGAAGGGCCGACAGCTTTTGCGCATCAGTTTTACCAGCAGTGGCATCGAATCTGCCATTCAAGGTCTGTTGTTCGGCCAGCCGGCGATTTAATGCCAGCGGTGACCAGCCGAAATCTGGAAGGAGACAGCTGGCCGCCTGCGGCAGCTGAACATTCAATTCAACCAGTCCGGCTTAACGATCCTGCAATTTCTGTCATCTGGCTGTTGTTGCCGATAACTCAGACTCAGGAAGTTGTTGAGACTCAGGCGTATCATCCGACGTGATTCACCGTATTCGGAAAGCAGCTGCTAAGATGCTGGTTGCATCTGTACTCGTGAGACTTTCTGATTCTCTTGTTGCGTGAGTTAATGGAACGGAAGATTCTGGGTACAGATCATTCTCAGAAACAAAGCGGGTGGCAGACCCGTGGCTGAACCGGAGGCTCTGCAAGGTGATTAATGTCCGTTGTTGTGAAGTGCTCGGCCTGCTGCTGGTTGCTATGCTGATGGTGCTGCCAGTAATCTCGTCCCACGCCGATATACTCCGTGTCGGACCCCAGGAGGAGATCAAGCGCATTTCTGAAGCGGCCCGTAAGGCGCGCGATGGAGATACGGTGCTGATCATGCCGGGCACTTATCGGGGCGATGTCGCGGTCTGGGAGCAGCGCAAACTGTATATTCGTGGAGCTGACCAGCGTCCGATACTTGTCGCAGATGGAAAGAGTGCAGAAGGTAAGGCCATCTGGGTGATCCGCAATGGCGACATCTACATTGAAAATATTGAATTTCGCGGAGCAAGGGTTGCCAGCGGCAACGGTGCCGGCATCCGGTTTGAACGCGGTAAGCTCTTTCTCCGAGATTGCCACTTTATCGATAACCAGATGGGACTGCTGGCCGGCAATGATGCAATAAGCATCCTCAGGATCGAAGATTCCAGTTTTTCCGCCGCACCGGCTCAGTTTGAATCTCTCCCTCATCTTCTTTATGTTGGTGCCATCGGGCGTTTTGAGCTGAGTGGCAGCCGCCTGGAGAGAGGTTTTCGCGGCCATCTCGTCAAATCCAGAGCCCGGGTCAATCGTATCAGCTATAACTGGATCGTTGACGGCGAAGCCGGGCGGGCCTCCTATGAAGTTGATCTTCCAGATGGTGGCGACGCTCACCTGGTTGGAAACGTCATTGGTCAAAGCGAGGCCAGCGAAAATCGGGCGTTGATTTCCTATGGTGTGGAGGGATTCCGCTGGCCAGTCAATCAGCTGCTTCTTTCTCACAATACCTTCATTAACGCCGCTGATCCGGGGGCAACATTGTTGCGAAGCTCGCCGAGGCAGTGGCCGACAGGCACTGAATTCAGGACCCGCAGTAATCTGGTTCTGGGTGGTGGCGATTTTCTGGACCAGGTAAAGCAGGGCCGGTCTGGTGACAGGCGCGCCGAGTTACCTGGCCGGGAAATACCTCTCTCGCCAGTTTATCTTCGCGATATTGCCGTGCAGGTTTCCGGTTCTGCCAGCGTTGACTCACGACAGCCAGATAATAAACGAGGGCTGCAAGCTGAATTTGCCTGGCCTCTGGGAACGTCTCCGCTGGGTCCTGTGAAGGCCTGGTTACCCGGTGCGTTTCAGGTTTACTGAGCTATTCAGAAATGAACTGGTGGATTCAGTTCGCGATACCTGCCTGTCGGGTCCGATTGTCAGGAGATGACAGTCTGGCTGATTTCAGGTGAACGAGCAGACAGAGGATGAGATATCCTGAGCCATGTCTGGTGGTCATTGTTGCCCTTAATTAGCTCAATCACGCCCACCGCCGTCAGCTCTGATGTCACCAGAGATGGGCTGTATTCTGCTCGATTTCCTCCGGATCAGACTGCTGTTGGGCTTTGAGATCCTGATAGAGATGAGGTAGCTGGTCGCTGTAAAAACCCGGCACTCAGACTTTCCGGTATCTGGTGTTGTCTGTCAGATCCCGGAAGTCGTGATACATAGATTCTTCTGAAGTAGAGCTGTCACTAAATACGCAGCCGCGTTTTCCAGTCAGCAGGGCAGGGGGCTCTGATATTTACCCCCCACTGTGAGGCCTGACCGAATCGCTGATCGCCAGTCATACTCAGAAGTATGGCGTCAGCAGCGTCGGGTAACCTTCTGTATAGACCCAGTCGCTGCTCCGGGCTGGTGTGTGACAGCCCAGGCAGTCCTGCTTGTAATCTGAGCTGGCGTTGACGGATGATTGATCGGTTTTAAACAGTGCCCAGCCCCAGCCATCCCCCCAGGTTGAATTGCCGGGAAAACGACCCTGAGAGTCCTTCACCATCACAAACCACTGCTTGATGTCGGCGGTTGCGAAGCTGACACCCTTACCGGTGCTGTAGTCTCCCTGCTCAGACACCCGCAGTTCCTTTACCAGTACCGCGCCGTCAGGAAAGACGCCGGTCTTTCGATAATGACTTACGGATTCAGGCTGAGTGTAGACATCATGAAAGCCGCTGGCAGCACCCTCCGGAACAAACCAGGAACCCAGGTGAACCATCCTGTTTCGAAAATCCTCTGGCAGGCTGATATTGCCGTCGGCATCGACCAGTGATTCAAAGGCCCCATCGCCATAGGCGGGAAATGCGGTGGTAAAGCAGATGCTGAGCAGTACAGATGCACGGTGCCGGGTTGCTGAGAGTTGCATAGTCTTTCTCCTGCTGCAGTGGTGAGCAAAGTCAGACCAGACGGAACTGACCGAAACAACAACTTCAGTTGCTGCTGTCTCCATGCTCTCCATGGATTGAATGTGTAACCGTTCAGGCTCCTGATCACTCTACTGTGATAACCAGAATGGCTGGAATGCGATCGTCCGGAATAGTGTTCCAATCGTCCTCAATGAATCTGTGGGAGGGGTAATGGACAGACTGTCGGAGTTGCTGGCTCAGTTTGAAATCTCGGCGGGCGTGTTCCACAGCGGGCAGTTGTGCGGTATGTCGGCTTTTGAGGATCCTGACTGTCAGGTGGGGCATATCCATCTGTTACGGACAGGTCGTCTGCAGGTTATCAGTGAGGGTGAAACGGATCTGGAGCTGGCTGGCCCGGCGCTGCTTTTCTACCCCGGCCCGACCGGCCATCGACTGCTCGCCAGTCGGACTGACCAACCGGAACTGGTCTGCGCCACCGTGCATTATGGAACCGGGACCAGTAACCCGCTGGCTAACTCGTTGCCAGAGATCATGGTCCTCAGAGATCGGGAGCTTGAGCCATTACGGGTCTCCATCGAATGGTTGTTCCGGGAAGCGTTTCAGGCACGAAACGGTCGCCAGGCGATGATGAATCGTCTGACCGAGCTGTTTCTGATCCAGCTGCTTCGACATGTGATGGATGGCGGACTGGCATCCGGCGGTATGCTGGCTGCGCTGGCTCACCCGCAGCTGGCCAGGGTACTGCAGGCTGTCCATCAGGCTCCCGGCGAGGCCTGGCCACTGAGCCGGCTGGCGTCGATGGCGGCAATGTCACGCACTAAGTTCGCAATGACATTTCGTCGGGTGCTGGGCCTTCCTCCCGGAGAGTACCTGATAGAGTGGCGGGTGTGCGTCGCTCAGAGCCTGCTGAGAAAGGGCAGGGCAACAGGCTGGGTCGCACAGCAGGTGGGTTACGAAAACGCCTCAGGGCTGGCGAAAGCCTTCAGAAAGAGGACTGGTCTTTCACCCAGGGAATGGCTGCATGCAGTCGACAAGCCGTCCCCTCGGTCAGCTCGCTGACGGAAAGGCTGCGTGGAGTCTGCTACAGCGCTGTAATTACAGTCGGCTGACGAGGCACACCTGGAAGGTAGGTGAATACCTGCTTACCGGTTCCTGGCAGTGGTGCCGATGGCAGGCTGGGAATGCAGTCATGGGCAGAGTTTCGGCAGTGAATCCCGGGGAGTCCTGGAGAGTGTCGAAGAATTCCGCTGCGAATAAACCGGAGTTCAGAGTCGGAGCTGATCGGGAATCTGTACGTCGATTTCTGCGGAGCAGGCCGAGAGGGTGGTGTGAATATCAGTAACAAAACTGTCTATCGGATAGATATCACGAAAGGCCTCGGAGGCATTCTCAAAAGTGTTCTGAACGCCTTCACACCAGTGCAGCAGCAGGTTTCCCTGAGTGCATACCAGAGCCAGGTAAGCGCAGTGCTGAACATCCGCCTCACTGCCATTGCGGCAGGCATTCATCGAGATATTGATAATGAAGTCGGAGACGCTGAATTCAATCAGGTGGAACGGAAAATCGAGTTTCCACAGCTGTCCGTCTGGTGCAGCTATCCAGTGATAGTCGAAACGGGACTCAAGGGTGCGTAGCAGCTTGCGTGCGCATGGAGTCGTCTGAAATGGCCGGATGTCCATTGCCGGTTTAATTGTTCCTTCAGCATAAGTACGAGCAAACAGTAGTCAGCCTGTGGTCCGATTACCATAGGCAAAAGTCCTATTTGGAAAGGGGAGGGTTCGGACAACCACAGGATCCCACTCAGAGGTCTTATGATCGTTTTCGGTAAAAGTGGTCGGCCGGTTGCGGTGATTCGGGATCCGAGAACAGAGACACGCCAGCGGTGGCCACAATTGCAGACGTGAACACCGTGTCGTGGGTCGCTGTAGCAGCTTCGGCTTGATGTCTGGTACCTCATGCAGCAGCGCTGGAAAGCCTCCTGCGCTGCCATTTCCAGCTGCGCTGTCAGTGATCGGGACACCTTCTGACGGCCCGGTTCCGGGTTGATCTCAGTAGTGGCAACAGTATCAGCCACATCAGGCTGGCGGTTCCCGGTTCGGCGATGGTCATCAGCTGGGAGGGGCCGGCTGTCTGGCGGACTACCTCACCGGGGGTCGGATTGGACCGAACAATAAAATCATTGGCATTATTATCGGTATCAAACCCCGCCAGTCTTCTTGACAGGCTGGATCCCGGCTCGACATCTTCGGCGGCAGTGTCTTCGGCGGCAGAAAGATCCGTTGAATAACCGTACTGCAGGCTGTCGATGATCTCTCCTGACCCATTGACCAGAAGCAGAGCGTCGGGACCATTCTGCCAGTCGATATCCGCAATAAAGTCGCTCACAGCAGCCAGTGTGGAAAGGGCGCTGGCTGTCGTGATCAGTAGAATTCCGTCACCGGGGATGACCGCACCGGAGAGGCTGACTTTACGGTATGTATTGCCGCCGTTTCCATTGAGACCGATCAGATTCCAGCCATCAAGTGGATAACCGGGCTGTCCGTAGAGTTCAGTAAATACTGCCGAACCGTCTGCACCGGGCTGATCGTAATAGACTTCCTGGATCACCGGTAATGGGAGAGCCTGCACCGTTGCAGACAGTAACATTGAACTGAGGAAAAGCGGATGCAGTAAAGACACCCGGCCATGTTTGTGGCCGGTCTCAGAAAGGCTGGTCATTGTTCAGTCTCCATTCCCTGGATAGTGATTTGATGTTTATACGGGGCCGAGCGTCCTGCTAGCGGCCGATCCGAATTTCAATCATAGACATAAACCGGTGCTTTGCAAAAAAGAGCGGATCAGGAGCCGTAATAGTCACGCCAGACATCAGACGCAGCTTCAGGAAGCAGAGCGTGTCGGCGAGCCAGTTCCTGATGATCGTGATCGTAACCTCCGCCGATAACACAGGCGACAGGAATCGATTTTTCAGCCGCCCAGCTCAGGACCAGTGAATCGCGCTGACGAATACCCTCGTCGCTGATGTTGAGGTGTCCAAGGCGATCGTCAGTATGTACATCGGAACCGCCGTCGTAGAGAACAAAATCGGGAGTCAGCATCTGCTCCAGCTGCGCTAACAGCTGTTCAATACGGTTCAGATAGATGCCGTCACCTGTTCCTTTATCCAGTTCTACATCCAGATTGCTGGTAGCTTTTTCAAATGGATAGTTGGTCCTGGCATGTACAGAGCAGGTGAAAATTCGAGGCTCGTCGGACAGGATGCTGGCAGTGCCGTCCCCCTGATGGACATCACAATCGATGATCAACACCTGGCTGGCAGCACCGGTATGAATCAGGTCGAGAGCCGCCACGGCGATATCGTTGAACACACAGAATCCGGATCCGCTGGCGGCAAATGCATGGTGGGTGCCCCCGGCCAGATGACATGCCATGCCGTGGCGGTGGGCCAGGCGACAGGAGAGCAGGGTGCCGCCAACGGCTGTCAGCGTTCGTTTCACCAGTTGTGGTGACCACACCAGACCCAGCTGCCTGCATTCCCGGTCGGTCAGCTCGCCGGCAATAAAACGGTCGATATAGTTTGCGTGATGAGCCCTCAGCAGTTGACTGCGTGTTACCGGTGAGGAGATATGTACGTTGCGCTGGCCGGTCATTCCGGTCGCAACCAGTCGCTCATAGAGCAGCCGGTATTTAGCCATCGGGAATCTGTGACGGGGATCCCAGGGGATGCTGTAGCAGGGGTTGTAGACCAGGGGCAGGTTCTGATGATGTTTCACGTGAAACACTGCCCGGACAATCAGCGCTGCTGCAGAATAAGGTCGGCGGCCGCGGCCAGGTCGTCACAGATTATGACGTCCTCCAGCCCGAGCCCCTTATCCAGAGTCCGCTGGCCCTTGCCGGTCTTTACCAGAATAGGGCGGCAGCCGACCGCCAGTCCGGCTTCCAGGTCCCGCTTGCTGTCGCCGATAATAAACGCCCCTTCTGCGCATACTGAGAATGAGACTTCTATCTGTCGGATCAGACCGGGAGCGGGCTTTCGACAGTCACAGTTATCGTCGGGGCCGTGCGGACAGAAGAAAATGCCGTCTATTCGGCCACCGGCTTCTTCCACCAGTCGGTTCATTTTCTTATGCATGGATTCAAGTACCGTTTCGGAAAAATAGCCCCTGGCGATTCCGGACTGATTGGTGGCAATGGCGATCCGATAGCCTGCGTTGGAAAGACGAGCAATCGCTTCGGCGCTGCCAGGAATGGGGATCCACTCGTCGACCGATTTTACGTAGTTGTCAGAATCCTGATTAATGACGCCGTCGCGATCCAGAATGACCAGTTTGTTCATGTTGCTCCAGGGGTTCGGTGAGAGATCAGTGATCGGAACTATCGGGCCATTATAGCATCAGAGCACAATTCCCGGGCCGGACGGTGCCGTGGCAAGTCGGGTCTGGGACGGAGCTCGACGGGGTAATCGGGAGAGCTTCACTTCAACGTAATGAAACCTGAAACCAGGATCACTTCGTCTGTCGAAACGCTCAGAAAGAGAACCGGGACTCAGCAAATAGCAGAGGAGAAAAACAGAAGAGCCGGCCTTCAGGCCGGCTCTTTAAGGTGCTGATCAGCAGGGGGATCAGCCGAGCAGTGCGATGTCGGCTACCAGCAAGAAACGCTGGCGCAGCTGATTGAGCAGGCGGACACGATTGTTGCGAATGGCTTCATCGTCGGCCATGACCATTACTTCATCGAAGAAGCGATCGATGCTGCCCTGCAACTGAGCCAGAGACTCGAGTACCGCCTTGTAATCGCTTCGGGACATCAGTGACTGCAGTTCAGTATCTACGGCCGTCAGAGCGCTGCTGAGAGCCTTCTCGGCATCCTCCTGCAGCAGGCTCTGATCGACATCAGCGGCTCCGGGATCTCCGTGTTTGGAAAGGATGTTGGATACCCGCTTGTTCGCTGCGGCCAGGGCTTCCGCCTCGGGCAGGGTACGGAAATGATTGACCGCATTAACTCGCTGGTCGAAGTCCAGGGGGCTGCTGGGGTTCCGCGAACGAACCGCCAGGAAGACTTCCGCCGGTACACCTTCATCACTATACCAGGCGCGGAAACGCTCCAGCATAAACTCGAGGACGGTATCTTCAAGACCTTCCCGCGCCGGCAGTTCGTTGTAATTCCGGGCGGCCTGCTGCAGCAGCACTTTCAGATCCAGGCTGAGCTCTTTTTCTACCAGAATGCGCAGTACACCGAGAGTGGCCCGACGCAGGGCGAAGGGGTCTTTGCTGCCGGTGGGCGGCTGGTTAATACCGAACAGACCCACCAGGGTGTCGAGACGGTCGGCGATCGCCAGGGCCTGACCGGTTTTACTGTCGGGCAGCTGGTCGCCGGCAAATTTCGGCAGGTACTGTTCGAAGATGGCAGAAGCGACTTCGGCAGGCTCACCGTCGTTGGTGGCGTAGTGGTAACCCATCAGTCCCTGCAGATCGGTGAACTCCAGTACCATCTCACTGACCAGATCGGTTTTGGCCAGCATAGCGGCTCGCTCCGCCCACTCGGGGTTGCCGCCGATCTGATCGGCGATGGCCGCGGCCAGGCGGGATACGCGCACGGATTTTTCATACACCGAGCCCAGCTTCGCCTGGAAGATGATGGGCTTCAGCCGCTCGATCCGTGATTCCAGGCTCTGTTTTTTGTCGGTCTCGAAGAAGAAGGCCGCGTCGGAAAGACGAGGGCGGATGACCCGCTCGTTACCGAAGATAACCTGCTGAGGGTCGCTGCTTTCGATATTACTGACGGTGATAAAGTAGGGTTGGATATGGCCTTCGCCATTGACCACATGGAAATACTTCTGATGTTCCTTCATGGAGGAGACCAGCGCTTCGGCCGGGACTTCCAGGAAACGCTCCTCAAAGCGGCCGGCAAGGGCTACGGGCCATTCCACCAGCGCCGTCACTTCATCCAGCAGTGCCGGATCGATAACGGCCTGTACACCTACCGCGTCGGCGGCCAGCCTGACCTGCTCGGCGATGTTATCGCGGCGCTTGTCGAAGTCAGCGATAACGTATCCGCTTTCGGCCAGTACGTTCTCGTAGTCAGAGGGGCTGATCAGCTCGATCGGCTTGTTGTAGTGGAAACGGTGACCGTGAGTCTTACGATCGGTTCTGTGACCCAGAATGTCGGCATCGATAACCTCTTCCCCGAACAGCATCAGGGCCCAGTGAGCAGGGCGGACAAATTCGACCTTACTAGCACCCCAGCGCATACGCTTGGGAATCGGCAGGTTGTCCAGGCCCTGTCGGACCAGATCCGCCAGTCGCTCGTTGATTGCCTGTTCAGGTTCCTCCCTGAGGAATTCCATCTTGCCGTTGTTCTGGACCAGTGCGTCAACGTCGGTACCGCACTTTCGAGCGAATCCTTCCAGCGCTTTAGTCGGGTTGCCGTCGGCATCGAAGCAGATTTTTACCGGCGGTCCGGTTACGGTCAGAGTCTTACCGGGAACATGAGTGGGCAGCTTTTCAATCAGCAGCGCCAGCCGACGGGGTGTGGCAAAGGGCCTGAACAGGGTGTTGGCCAGCATGGCTTCAGCGCCGTCCCCGAACAGCTCGACCATTCCCTTCTTAACACTCTGAGTGAACGCCTCGGAAAGTGACTTCAGGGCTTTGGGTGGTAGCTCTTCGGTTCCCAGTTCAAACAGAAAATCACGAGTCTCCATTAGTTTTCATCCCCTTCAGTTGCAAGCAGTTCGGCTCGCAGGGCTTCGCTTGCAAGCGGGAAGCCTTTCTGTTTTCTGGCTTCGTAGTAGGCCTCACAGACCGCTCGGGCCAGTGCCCGGACCCGGAGAATATAGCGCTGACGTTCGGTGACGGAGATCGCGTGGCGAGCGTCCAGCAGGTTAAAGGTGTGAGAGGCTTTCATCACCATTTCATAGGCCGGCAGCGGCATACCTTTTTCGACCAGCCGTTTGCTCTCTTTCTCATAGGTGTCGAAACAGCTGAACAGGAAAGGCACATCCGCTTCTTCGAAGTTGTAGGTCGACATCTCCACTTCATTCTGATGGAAGACGTCTCCGTAAGTGACCTTGCCGGCGGGGCCGTCGGTCCAGACCAGGTCATAGATGCTGTCCACGCCCTGCAGGTACATGGCGATGCGCTCGAGACCATAGGTGATCTCACCGGTGACAGGATAACACTCCAGTCCGCCTACCTGCTGGAAGTAAGTGAACTGGGTCACTTCCATGCCGTTCAGCCAGACTTCCCAGCCGAGTCCCCAGGCGCCCAGAGTCGGTGATTCCCAGTTGTCTTCGACAAAGCGGATATCGTGGACACCAGGATCGATACCCAGTGTCTTCAGCGAGTTCAGATAGAGCTCCTGGAGGTTGTCGGGTGAGGGTTTCATCACTACCTGAAACTGGTAGTAGTGCTGCAGACGGTTGGGATTCTCGCCGTAGCGACCATCGGTGGGGCGGCGACAGGGCTGCACATAAGCAGCGTTCCAGGTCTCCGGTCCGATAGCTCTGAGGGTCGTGGCGGGGTGGAACGTCCCGGCACCGACTTCCATGTCCAGGGGCTGGACGACGACACAGCCCTGTTCGGCCCAGTAGTTCTGCAGGGCCATGATCAGGCCCTGAAAAGTACTGGCATCTGCACTTACTTTGTCACTCACTTAGGTCACCATCTGTGGTTGTAGACAACTCGTTTTCACCCAAACCGGGCATTATACATGATCTCCCTGAGAATGCGGTCTGAGGCGCACAGAGAAAGCACAAAATAACTCTGTGGATAAGCGGTGAATATCTGTGGATATCATCGCATGTGTCAGTGTTGAAAATGTCGCCGGTTCGGTATGTGGGAGGATGACGTTGTCGAAGCTGGCTGCCAGGCCTGAGAAGGCCCGGACAGAGTGCGAAGGACCAGGCAGCGCTGATCAGAGGGTTCAGGTCGGTTTACGGGCGATCAGGCAGGCCTGATTTCTGAGGCCCCGACTGATATCGCCACAGTCAGCCTCTTCCCGATAGACCACCGGGCTCAACGAAGAGAACAGCGTCAGTAGTTCGCCTGTCGCCAGCAGAAAGTCCGGATTAGAAGGCCCGCCTTCGTGTACTTTCAGCCGGGTGAAGGTCTGGTAAAACAGCAGGCCGCCGGGTCTGAGCGCAGCGGTGATGGCAGGGCAGAGCTGTCGCTCCAGAAATGCCGATACACAGATGACGTCATAGCTGGCTGGCTGCAGGTGATGGGGCTGAATATCCCGGGCTTCTGCCTGAATCGAAAGGTGCTGCTGGCTGGCAAACCGTCGGAGTTTGCTCACGGCAACTTCTGACAGATCCCAGGCGGTTGTTGTCAGGCCCTGGTCGGCCAGCAGCAGGGCATTGGCACCGAGGCCACAGGCCAGCTCCAGCGCTTCTCCTGCAGCAGGCAGCAGATGCAGATTGTCCGCCAGAATTGTTGCGGGGCTGCCGGGCGCCTGTGCGTCCCGGTAGCGGTTGTTCCACTTATCGGAGCTGGTATTCATAAGGTCAGGGTTTTCCATTGCGGCCAACAGCGGCGAATCGGGCTCGGGTCAGGGTGGCAAGCTCAGCGGGCGATAACTCGATTTCAAGGCCTCGGCGACCGGCGCTGACGAAGACGGTTTTAAAGTGCTCAGCACTGCTGTCGATCAGCGTCGGCAGCTGTTTTTTCTGGCCCAGCGGCGAGATTCCTCCCAGCACATAGCCGGTTGCCCGCTGTGCTTCCCGGGGATCGGCCATGGCCACTTTCTTCGCTTTCAGGGCACTGCCCACAGCCTTCAGGTCCAGGCTGCCACAGACCGGGACAATGGCCACCGCCAGCTTTTTAGGATTGCCATCCAGCGATACCAGCAGGGTCTTGAACACCTGGCCGGGATCCAGCTGCAGGGCGGTCGCGGCTTCCAGACCCCAGGAGTCGGCAGCGGCATCATGCTGGTAGCTGTGGATCTGATACAGGATACCGGCTTTTTTCGCCGCGTTGATGGCCGGGGTCATAGCAGTGCTCTCAGCGTCTCCAGAAGACCGGGGTAAACAGCACCAGCAGAGTAAAGACCTCAAGCCGTCCAAGCAGCATAGAGAAGCAGAGAATCCACTTGGCGGCATCGTTGATGTCTCCGTAGTGGGCTGCAACTTCACCGAGGCCGGGGCCCAGGTTGTTGAGCGTGGCGCCGATGGCTGTCCAGGCGGTAACCTGATCGAGGCCGGTGGCCAGCAGTGCTACCAGCATGACCACGAAGACGATCAGGTAGACCGAAAAGAAGCCCCAGACTGCTTCCGCCACCCGGTCCGGAATTGGTCGGTTGCCGACCTTAATCGGAATCACGGCATTGGGGTGCATCAGCCGTTTTACCTCCCGTGAGCCCTGCTTGAGGATGATCAGGATCCGGATCACCTTCATACCCCCGCCGGTGGAACCTGCGCAGCCGCCGGCGAAGGCCGCTACGAACAGCAGGAAGGGTAGCATGGTGGGCCACTGAGCAAAGTCGGCGGTGGCAAAACCGGTGGTGGTGGCGATCGAAACCACTTCAAATATCGCCCGGCGGAAGCTCTCAATGCCTTCATAGGTATCATGGAGCAGCAACACGGCAGTGGTGAAGATGGTGATGACTGAGAGAATAGCGATGTAGAACTGAAACTCCGGGTCGCTCCAGTAGTGAAGCAGGGTGCGTTGACGCCAGGCGCTGAAATGGAGGGCGAAATTGACCGCGGAAATGACCATAAAGAACACCGCAATGCTCTCGATCACCGGACTGTCGAAGTAGCCAATACTGGCGTCATGGGTGGAGAAACCGCCGATGGCGACGGTGGAGAAACTGTGGCTGATGGCATCGAACAGAGTCATACCCGCTGCCCAGTAGCCGAGCGTGCAGAGGATGGTCAGCGACAGATAGATATACCAGAGCGCCTTGGCCGTCTCGGTGATTCGCGGTGTCAGCTTGGAGTCCTTGACGGGCCCGGGGGTTTCGGCACGGTACAGCTGCATACCACCGATGCCGAGCATCGGCAGGATAGCCACCGCCAGCACGATGATTCCCATACCGCCGAACCATTGCAGCTGCTGGCGGTAGTAGAGGATCGATTTCGGCAGTTCATCGATGCCGGTAATGACCGTCGCGCCGGTAGTGGTCAGACCCGACACGGATTCGAATACGGCATCGACAACCGAAAGATCGGGCGTTTCCGCCAGCATCAGAGGAACCGAGCCGAACAGCCCCAGTACGGTCCAGAACAGTACCGTGATCAGAAAGCCGTCCCGGGTGCGCAGGTCCTGGCGGACCCGATAGACCGGAGCCCAGAGCACGAAGCCGGTGAGCAGGGCAAAACAGAAGGCGATGATAAAGGGCAGCGAGGCGCCGTCGTCGTACAGCCAGGAGACCAGTACCGGTGGCACCATACTGAAGCTGAACAGCATCAGCAGAATGCCCAGAATGCGCAGAATGACCCGGAAATGCATAGCCAGTAAGCTCCAGTTTCTAGAAGAAGGTGAGGCCGACCTGGAACAGTCGCTCGACTTCGGGGATGCGCCGTTTATCGATCAGGAACAGAATCACGTGGTCGTCGTTTTCCACCACTACATCGTCGTGGGCGATCAGCACCTCATCGTTGCGGACAATGGCGCCGATGGTGGTCCCGGGGGGCAGATCGATATCTTCGATGGCGCGTCCGACCACCTTCGAAGAGTGCTTATCACCATGGGCGATCGCTTCCATCGCTTCGGCCGCACCACGACGAAGTGAGTGAACGTTTACTACATCCCCGCGCCTTACGTGAGTTAGCAGACTACCGATCGTGTCCTGCTGGGGTGAGATGGCGATATCGATCACACCGCCCTGTACCAGGTCCACGTAGGCGGGGTTGTTGATCAGTGTCATCACCGTTCGTGCTCCCAGCCGTTTAGCCAGCATTGAGGCCATGATATTGGCTTCGTCATCGTTGGTCAGGGCGCAGAAAACATCGGTGCTTTCGATGTTCTCCTCCAGCAGCAGGTCCTGATCGGAAGCACTGCCCTGCAGGACGATGGTGCGGTTCAGCTCATTAGCCAGCTGATTACAGCGGCCGATATTGCGTTCGATGATCTTGACCTGAAACTCATCCTCCATGCGTCGCGCCAGATTGGCGCCGATATTACCGCCACCGGCGATGATGATCCGTTTGTAGGGGGTATCGATCCGCCGCAGTTCACTCATCACCGCGCGGATATCCTTACGGGCGGCGATAAAGAACACCTCGTCGTCCGCTTCGATGATGGTGTCGCCCTGGGGAATAAGAGGGCTGCCGCGTCGGAAGATGGCTGCCACCCGGGTATCCACCGCCGGCATATGGGAGCGCAGAAAGGCGATCTCATGACCCACCAGCGGACCGCCGTAATAGGCCTTGACCGCGACCAGCTGGGCTTTACCATCGGCGAAATCCAGCACCTGCAGTGCGCCGGGGTGTTCGATCAGCCGCTTGATATTGCGGGTCACCACCTGTTCGGGGCTGATCAGTACGTTGATGGGAATAGCTTTGTCGGTGAACAGGCTGTCTTTTTTGGTGAGGTAATCATGGCCACGGACGCGGCCGATGCGGGTCGGAGTGTGGTAGACGCTGTAGGCGATCTGACAGGCCACCATATTAACCGCATCGCTGTTGGTGACCGCGATCAGCATATCGGCATCTTCGGCACCGGCCTGGGCCAGCACACTGGGGAAGGAGCCTTCGCCTTCCACCGTCCGTATATCCAGTCGGTCCTGCAACTCACGCAGCCGGGCAAAATCGGTATCAACGACGGTGATATCGTTGGCTTCGCTGGCCAGGTTCTCGGCCAGGGTTGCACCCACCTGACCGGCTCCGAGAATGATGATTTTCATGGTCTGAGGTTAACTCACCTTTTTTCGATCACCGCATAATAAAAGCCGTCATGTCCGTCCGCCTGCGGGAACAGCTGTCGCCCCGCCGGGCGTGGAATTCCCCAGTCGGCGTCGATGGGTATCTCCGTCGCCGATGTCTGACGCTTAACAAACTCACTGACAACCGCTTCGTTCTCGTCCGGCAGTACCGAGCAGGTGGCGTAAACCAGCCGGCCACCGTCAGCCAGCATCGACCAGAGGTTTTCCAGGATACGCAGCTGCAACGCCGCCAGATTACTGATATCGGCCGGCTTTCGCAGGTACTTTATATCGGGATTGCGTCGGATCACGCCGGTAGCAGAGCAGGGCGCATCCAGCAGGATGCGATCAAAGGGCTGCCGGTCCCACCAGTCGGATGTGGCGGCATCGGCGGCCCGGAGCTGGCACCGGAGGCCGAGGCGCTGCAGATTCTCGGTTACCCGTTGCAGCCTTTCGTCGCTGACGTCCAGCGCCAGGCACTGCTGCAGCTCAGGTTCCGTCTCCAGAATATGGCCGGTTTTACCGCCGGGAGCGGCGCAGGCATCCAGAACGCGCTGGGCGGGCTGCAGATCCAGTAGTCCTGCGGCCAGCTGTGCCGCTTCGTCCTGGACGCTGATCAGTCCCTCCCGGAATCCTGGCAACTGATCGACATCCCGGGGGCTGGTCAGGGTGATTGCGTTATTGCAGAGCTGTCCCGGCCGGTGGTCTGTACCCTGCTCGCTGAGCTTTTCTGAGTACCGTTGCCGTTCGATTCGGCTCAGGTTAACGCGCAGGGTCATCGGTGCCTGCTGGTTATTCTGCTCCAGTATCTGTGACCACTGCTGCGGCCAGCTTTGCTGCAGCCGCTCGATCAGCCAGCGGGGATGGGCGTAGCTGAATACCGGATTCTGCTGCAGCTGCTCGGTCAGTTCCGGCTGCCGCTGAACGTTGCGAAGAGTGCCGTTGATCAGTCCTCTGGCCCACTGCTTCTTCAGTTTGACGGCTGCCTGCACGGTCTCGCCGATGGCGGCGTGAGCGGGAATACGGCTGTGCAGCAACTGATAGAGGCCTATCAGTATCAGTGCCTGGATATCCTGATCTTTCGATTTCAACGGCTTGCTGATCAGCTGATCGGCCAGCAGTTGCAGTTGCGGCAGCTGCCGACAGGTGCCGTAACAGAGTTGTTGCAGCAGGGCGCGGTCCCGGTCCGCGGTTTTAGCCAGCGCGGCGGGCAGTGCGGCCGCCAGCGATGCCTCTCGCCGGAGAACGGCAGCGATCGCCTTTGCGGCCAGGACTCTGACACTCATTCAGATCGGCTCTCCGTCTCAAAGCGGTTACCGGGGCGGAACAGATCCTGGCGGGCATTCAGCAGGTCCGCGACCGACAGCTGCTTCTTACCCGGCAACTGAACCCGGGTCACGGCAAGAACGCCGCTACCGGTGGCGACCCGGAGGCCCTCCCGGTCAGCGGAGATCAGGGTGCCGGGTCGTTGTTCGGTCTGCTCTTCCAGTGGCTGTGCCTGCCAGATACGGATGCGTTCACCGTTGAGCTGCGAGTAGGCTACCGGCCAGGGATTGAGACCACGAATCCGGCGATCCAGCTTTTCTGCAGACAGCTGCCAGTTCAGCTCTCCTTCGGCTTTCAGCAGTTTTGTTGCGTAACAGGCCTGGCTGTCATCCTGGGCTTCCGGGCTCAGCGTGCCGGCCTGAATCCGCTCCAGGGCATCTGAGAGGGCGACCGCACCCAGCTCCGCAAGTCGGTCATGGAGGGTGCCGGACGTATCGCGGCTTTCGATATCGCAGCAGTGCTTCAGCAGCATCGCGCCGGTATCAAGGCCCTTATCCATCTGCATAATGGTGATGCCTGTGGTCTGATCGCCGGCAATCAGCGCGCGGTGGATGGGGGCGGCTCCCCGCCAGCGCGGCAGCAGTGAGGCGTGTACATTGATACAGCCGAGACGGGGGGTATTGAGAATGGCTTCCGGTAACAGCAGTCCATAGGCCGCCACCACCATAATGTCGGCGTTAAAGCCGGCAAGAATCCGCTGTTCCTCATCAGACTTCAGGTTCAGGGGCTGACAGACGTCGATTCCGGCTCTCAGCGCCAGTTCCTTCACCGGGCTGGCGGTAAGCTTTTTACCGCGGCCGGCCGGGCGATCCGGCTGAGTGTAGACGGCGACCACTTCGTGGGGGCCGTTGATCAGAGCGGCAAGGCTGGCTGCGGCAAATTCGGGAGTGCCTGCAAATACGATACGGAGCGGGTTAGCGGCCATAGAGGGGTAGCTTCCGGTCATTCAAAAAAAGCAGCTTTGTCGAAACAAAACTGCTTTCTGTGGTTCAGTTGGAGTCAGGATCAGGCGTGTGCTTCCTGGCGATGCTTCTTTTCCAGTTTGCTGCGTATACGGTTGCGCTTCAGCGTGGACAGATAATCCACAAACAGCTTTCCGTCCAGATGATCCACCTCGTGCTGAATGCAGACGGCCAGCAGATCGCGGGCTTCCAGCTCGTAGGGATCGCCGTTGCGATCCAGCGCTTTCAGACGGATGTGATTGGCCCGCTTTACGGTTTCATAATACCCGGGCACTGACAGGCAGCCCTCCTGGGATTCTTCGGTTTCGTCGTCGAGCACTTCATATTCGGGATTGATCATCACCAACGGCTCGTTCTTCTCTTCCGAAAGATCGATGACCACAATTCGCTGATGAATATTGACCTGTGTCGCCGCCAGGCCGATACCCGGAGCGTCGTACATGGTGTCGAACATATCATCGATCAGCTGACGCAGTTTGTCGTCGACTTCGGTGACCGGTGCTGCTCTGGTTCGCAGACGCGGATCCGGAAATTCCAGAATGTTTAGTAAAGCCATAGATAAAACAACACGTTAAGAAAAGATTTGAGGGACTGAGCGTTGCTAATTTCAGCGATAGGCCTATTATACTGTTTACAAGTTGACATTCCATAGCAAGAATAAGGCACAGTGCGGCCTGTAGCCCTCTTCCGACTTGCGTTGACAGGGATTTTTCAATGAGAAAGCTTCTGATCAGAATCGCTTTTGTGCTTCTTACCGGCCCTATGATGGCCAGCTCGTTAAAGGCTGATGTGGTTCAGCTGATCGATAGTCATCCGGATCGTCACGTGGTGGTGAAGGGGGATACCCTCTGGGATATCTCAGCGACCTTTCTTAAGAGTCCCTGGCAGTGGCCCCGTGTATGGTCGGTCAATCCGCAGATCGACAACCCCCACCTGATCTTTCCCGGCGACGTTATCTATCTGGTCTATGTCAACGGAAAGCCGCAGCTGCGGCTGGAGCGGGGGCCGAAGCGGCTGAGCCCGCAGATTCGTCGCTCGCCGCTGGCGCAGGCGATCAAAGCGATTCCGCTGCGGGATATCAAGAGCTTCCTGTCCGACAACCTGGTGCTTCAGGCCGACGAGCTGGAAGCTGCACCCTATGTGCTGGGCGGTACCAACAAAGCGATCATCGCCGGTGCCGGTGACCGGGTATATGCCCGCGGCCAGCTGGAAAAAACCGATCAGAATTTCTTCGGCGTTTATCGTCCGGCTCGGGTCTATATCGATCCGGATACCGAAGAGGTGCTGGGTTATGAATCGAAGGCCATCGGTGGTGGCCATATGGTCGGTCAGACCGACGATATTATTACCCTTGATCTGAAGCGTACCCATGAAGAGGTGCGGGTCAAGGACCGGGTGCTACCCACTCAGGAGGAAGTGATTCAGTCGGTCTTCTACCCCAGCTCACCGGACAGCGAAATCAACGGCAGGATATTGTCGGTGTTGCGGGGGGTTACCAAAATCGGCCAGTTCGATGTCGTTGCCATCAACCGTGGTGCACGGGAGGGCATGGAGCCCGGCCATGTACTGCTGGTATATAAGACAGGCGAGGAGGTGAAGGATCCGGTGACCGGAGAGCTGATCAGCCTGCCTTCCGAGCGCAGCGGCTCCATCATGGTCTTCAAGGTGTTTGAAAAGGTCAGTTACGCGCTGGTCATGAAGGCTGAAAACACGCTGTCGGTACTCGACGAAATCCGCACCCCCTGAAACGGAGTCGGTAACCGGCAGACTACAGATCAGGGATGATCTATGTCGCCATTACAACGGGACTGGTTGCGGCTGAGCCTGATTCCTCAGCTGGGGCCGGTAACACTGGGTCGGCTGCGCAGCCACTTTGGCGATGCCAGCCGGATTCTTGCCGCTTCCTCCGATCAGCTCCGCCACGCTGGCCTCAGACAATCTTCTTTGCAGGTGCTGAGCGGCCTGCGCAGCGGATCAGACCGGCCGTTACAAGCTCGCCTGGATGAGGTCGACCGCTGGCTGGCGTTTCCACAACACCATCTGCTGTCCATCGATTGCGACGACTACCCGTCACTGCTGAAAGAGATCGACGATCCGCCACCCGTTCTGTACGTCCGGGGTGATCCTGAAGTATTGCAACAGCAGCAGATCGCGGTGGTTGGCAGTCGCCATGCATCGATCTATGGCCGGGAGATCGCCTGGGGGTTCGCCCGTCAGCTGTCGCTGTCCGGTTGGGTGCCAACCAGTGGGCTGGCGCTGGGTATTGACGGCCAGGCGCATCAGGGCGGACTCGATGGGCTGGGGCTGACCGTCGCGGTGCTGGGTACCGGAATCGATATCATCTATCCGCGTCGTCATCTGGCACTGGCCGAGCAGATCGTGGCTGAGGGCGGTGCCCTGGTATCTGAATTCCCGTTGGGCACTGCGCCCCGGGCCCGACTATTTCCGCGAAGGAATCGAATAATCAGCGGGCTCAGCAGAGCGACCCTGGTAGTGGAAGCCGCTCCCGGCAGCGGATCGCTGATCACCGCGAAACTGGCGCTGGAGCAGGGCCGGGAGGTGTTCGCGATCCCCGGCTCTGTCCACAACCCGCTCAGTAAGGGCTGCCATCAGCTGATTCGCCAGGGAGCTGTGCTGGTGGAGCAGGTGGATCATTTGTTTGAAGAACTGGTATCGCAGTTGTCGCTGCCGGTGGCTGTGGAAGCGAGGGCGGATAAGCCGTTACCGATACTGACTATCAGCGAGCAGCAGCTGCTGGAACTGACCGGCTACGAGCCTACCGCAATCGACCGGCTGGTTCTGCGCAGCGGGATGGAGACCGAACTGGTTCTGGCAACTCTGCTGGAGCTGGAGCTGAAAGGACTGATCGCAACGGTTGCCGGCGGCTACCAGCGTATCTGACGGCAGTCGCTGCCAACTAACAGGGGGCTTGAAAGAAGACCATTTGTCAGGTAGTTTGGCCGCTCCTAACCGCACTGTTTTTCTGCAAGGTAATTCCCCATGTCAAACCCTTTTGTAGCGATCCTGATGGGGTCGGATTCTGATCTTCCGGTAATGGAAGCCTCAATGGCGGTCCTGAAGTCTCTGGACGTACCTTTTGAAGTAAAAATCTCTTCCGCGCACCGTACGCCGGTCGCCACCCATGATTACGTGGTTGACGCCGATCAGCGTGGTTGTGTTGCCTTTATCTGTGCCGCTGGTATGGCCGCCCACCTGGCCGGTGCCGTTGCTGCCAACACCCTGAAGCCGGTTATCGGTGTGCCGATCAACTCCTCTCTGGATGGTCTGGATGCACTGCTGTCCACCGTTCAGATGCCCGGTGGTATCCCGGTGGCAACTGTCGCTATCGGTAAGGCCGGAGCCAAGAACGCTGCCTACCTGGCCGCTCAGGTTCTGGCAACTAAAGATGAGCAGCTGGCCCAGCGTCTGATCGCCGAGCGTAAAGCCAACACCGAAGCCGTTCTGGCCAAAGATAAAGCGCTCCAGGAAAAGCTGGCTAACAGCTGATCCCGTTCCATTGAACAGCTGGCATACCAAACAGGCGGTACGTACTCTGCATCGCGGAGGCGTTATCGCCTATCCTACCGAAGCGGTCTGGGGTCTGGGCTGTGATCCTGCCAACAGGGCCGCTGTGGAGAAGTTGCTGGAACTGAAACAGCGGCCCATGGAGAAAGGGCTGATTCTGGTGGCTTCCGATATCGCTCAACTGGGAAAGTTAGTGAGTGATCTTCCCGAAAGTAAGTATTCACTTCTCGAGCAATCATGGCCGGGGCCAACCACCTGGGTTATCCCGGATGATCATCAGATAATTCCGAGATGGATCAGGGGCTTACATGGAAGTGTCGCTGTCAGGGTGAGTGCTCACTCCGGGGTGAGGCAGCTCTGTCAGGCCTTTGGAGGCATGCTGGTATCGACCTCCGCTAACAGAGCCGGCGAGGAACCCGCACGAAGCCAGCGAGAAGTCCGGGATGCTTTCGGCCGTTCACTGGATTATCTGCTGCCGGGGCCGACCGGAGGCCGGGATCGGCCGTCGGAAATACGCACCCTCAGTGGTGGCCAGATCATTCGTAACGGTTAGTCCTGATACATCAATTTCTCAGATTTAACGCAGAGGAGGCTGGCCCATGGCTGATGCTGATATTGCACTGGTAAAGCCGTTTATGGAGTCTCTTCAGGATCGGATCTGTACCGGGCTGGAGCAGATTGAAACAGTCACGTTCACGGAGGATTGCTGGACTAAAGAGTCCGGCGGCGGTGGTCGATCCCGGGTCATCGCCGGTGGCTCGATCTTCGAGAAAGGTGGTGTCAACTTCTCCCACGTCAGAGGGGAGAGCATGCCGGCTTCCGCCACGGCTCACCGTCCCGAGCTGGCCGGGCGCTCGTACCAGGCGGTGGGGGTATCGCTGGTGATGCATCCCGACAACCCTTATGTGCCGACCTCTCACGCCAATGTCCGCTTTTTTATCGCTGAAAAAGAGGGACAGGCACCGATCTGGTGGTTTGGCGGCGGTTTTGATCTGACCCCTTATTACGGTTTTGAAGAGGACTGCCAGCAGTGGCATCAGGCGGCCAGAGCCTGCTGTGACCAGTCCGACAGCGAGTATTACCAGCGTTATAAAGACTGGTGTGATCGTTACTTCTACCTGAAGCATCGCAACGAACCCCGTGGCATCGGTGGTCTGTTCTTTGACGATCTGAACCAGCCGGATTTCGATCACTGCTTCGATTTCGTACAACGGGTGGGTGAGACCTATCTCGAGGCTTACCTGCCGATCGTGCAGCGTCGCAAGGATCTTCCCTTTGGTGAACGGCAGAAGCAGTTTCAACGCTACCGCCGTGGCCGCTATGTTGAATTCAATCTGGTCTATGATCGTGGTACGTTGTTTGGCCTGCAGTCGGGCGGACGTACCGAGTCGATCCTGATGTCGATGCCGCCGGAAGTCTGCTGGCAGTACAACTGGCAGCCCGAGGCCGGCAGCGAAGAAGCGCGGCTCTGCGAGGAATTCCTCAGACCCCGGGACTGGATTAATCTGTAACCGCACAGGTACCTGTAATGACCGACCGTTACGCCGTTGTGGGCAATCCCATCAGGCACAGCAAATCGCCTCAGATTCACTGTCAGTTCGCTGCTGCAACAGCACAGGACCTGACTTATGACACCATGCTGGTGGAAGAGGGGCTGTTTGAGCGGGAGATTGGCCGGTTTTTTACCGACGGCGGCAGTGGCCTGAACGTCACCGTCCCCTTTAAGCAGGAGGCCTGGTCACTGGCGACTCAGTTGTCGGAGCGTGCCCGGCTGGCCGGAGCGGTGAATACGTTGTGGCGTAACGACGCGGGTGCGCTCTGCGGCGAGAATACCGACGGTATCGGTATGGTTCGGGACCTGGAACAGAATCACGGAGCAGTACTGGCCGGCAGGAGAATTCTGGTGCTGGGTGCCGGTGGCGCCGTACGAGGAGTGCTGGCGCCGCTGCTGGCAGCAAAGCCTGCTTCCCTGGTCATCGTTAACCGCACCGCAGAAAAAGCACTGCAACTGGCAGAGGACTTTTCTGAGCTGGGGCCTGTCCGCGGTGGTGGTTATCCACAGCTTAAGGGCCCATTTGATCTGGTGATCAACGGCACCTCCGCCAGTCTGCAGGGGGCACTGCCGCCCCTGCCCGATGATTTACTGGCAGAGGGAGCCTGGTGCTATGACATGATGTACGGCGCCGAAGCCACCCCTTTTATGATCTGGGCCCGATCGCATGGGGCTGAGAAGGTGCTGGACGGACTGGGGATGCTGGTGGAACAGGCTGCCGAGTCTTTTGCCATATGGCGGGGTGTGCGCCCTGAAACCGCGGCGGTGATCAGCGGTATCCGCCAGCAGCTGCAGGGCTGAATCTCTGACAGCCGCTGGTCCGCGTCACCGGATCAGCGCCGTTCTGCTTTGCTCTTTCCTGACGAACCGTCACTATTTTTATTGGTGTCGCCCCGGTTGCGGATGATTGCCGGTAAAGCTCTTGCGCGGCGCTTCCGTACCAGCTATAAGTTTAATATCTCTTATTTTTCAGCCAGTTGAATGGGTGCTATCAATGGAAGACGGAAAACGTCTGAGTGCCGAACAGCTGTATCACAGCTGTAACCCCGAGCTGCTGCCCTTTAAGACCACCGAAACCCTGGAGAGCTTCAGCGGGATCTACGGGCAGGAACGGGCGGTGGATGCCATGGAGTTCGGGATCGGCATGCGACGTCCCGACTACAACATGTTTGTGATGGGGCATTCCCAGAGCGGTCGTTTCTCCTTTGTTATGGATACCCTCAAGACCGAGGCCAAGAGGGAGAAAAAACCCAGCGACTGGTGCTATCTCAACAACCTCCAGGATCCTCGCTATCCTCAGGCGTTTGAATTTGCGCCGGGTAAGGCGGAGGTGTTCAAAAACGATATTCGCCACCTGCTGGAGGCGATCAGTTCAGAACTGCCCTCGGCCTTTGAAAACCCCACCTATCAGCGTCAGAAGAGTCGTATCGATCGTGATTTTAACCGCCTCTACGATCAGGCTCTCGAACGGGTGGAACGTCAGGCTCGCAGCAAGAGCATCGCCCTGTACCGGGATGCCGGCAGCGTAGGTTTTACCCCGGTTGCCGACGGTCAGGTAATGGATGAAGCGGCCTTCTCTCAGCTCAGCGAGGAGGATCGTGATCGTATCAATGCCGACATCAGCGGACTGGAGGATTATCTGAATGAATCCCTGACCAGCCTGCCCCAGTGGCGGCGGGAGATGAACGAAAAACTGCGCAAGCTGGAGCACGACACCACCCGCCTGGCCATTTCCCCGCTGATCCATCCGCTGCGGGAGAAGTACGCGGCCAACTCCCGGGTTATCGGCTACTTCACCCAGCTGGAATCTGACCTGGTCAAAAATGCCTCAGAGCTGACCGGTGAGGACAAGCTCGGTGAGCTGAAGAGCGATGCCAGCCGCAAAGCGGCACTGGAGCAGCAGTACGGCATCAATCTGATGGCCAGCCATCAGAAGACCAAAGGTGCGCCGGTTATCTTCGAATCCCATCCCAGCTACGAAAATCTGTTCGGGCGGGTGGAGTACACCAGCGAGATGGGGGCGCTGGTGACCAACTATCAGCTGGTCAGAGGCGGTTCGCTTCATGACGCTAACGGCGGTTATCTGATTCTTGAGGCGGAAAAGCTGTTTGAGCATCCGGTGGTCTGGTCAGCGCTGAAAAGGGCGCTCAAGTCCAAGGAGCTGCGGATCGAAAACCCGTTCGCCGAACTGTCCGGCATCAGCACCATCACCCTGAATCCGGAACCGATTCCACTGCGGGTGAAAGTGGTGATTATCGGCGGCCGTGATCTTTACTACCTGTTGCAGCAGATGGATTCGGACTTCTCCAAGCTGTTCCGGGTGGTGGTGGACTTCGATGAGGATGTGCCCCGTACCGACGCATCAATCCGCAATTATGCCCGATTGATGAAGACTCTGGCGATGCAGGAGGGCTGTGCTCACCTCAACCGCAAGGCGGTGGCGCGGCTTATCGAATACAGCTGCCGGATGGCCGAGGATCAGGAGCTGCTGTCCGCCCATATCGGTGAGATGATGGATCTGATCTGTGAAGCGGACTACAAGCGTCAGCGCTGCAGTGAGGAGCTGATCCTCGATGTCCATATTGAGCAGGCCCTGGAAGCCAAGGAGCTGCGAACCAACCGACTCAGCACCAAGATGCGGGAGGAGATCCTCAACGGCGTGGTGCTGATCAATACCCGAGGGGAGCAGGTGGGTCAGTCCAATGGCCTGACGGTATTGCAGGTGGGGGATGTCAGCTTCGGTACGCCGGCCCGGATTACCGCCACCGTCCACCCCGGCGACCGTGGCATCGTCGATATCGAGAAAGAAGTGACCCTGGGCCAGCCGATACACTCGAAAGGGGTGCTGATCCTGTCCGGCTATCTGGGTCACAAGTACGCTCAGGATTTCCCGCTGACGCTGTCGGCCAGCATCGCCCTTGAACAGTCTTATGGTCACGTGGACGGTGATTCCGCCTCACTGGCGGAAATCTGTACCCTGATCTCGGCACTGACCCATACTCCGATTCGCCAGAGCTTTGCCCTGACCGGTTCCATTAATCAGTATGGCGAGGTCCAGGCGATCGGTGGCGTCAACGAGAAGATTGAAGGTTTCTTTGATGTCTGTGTGGCCCAGGGGCTGACCGGCGAACAGGGGGTGATCATTCCCAAAGCCAATCAGCGTAACCTGATGCTGAAGCGGGCGGTGGTGGATGCGGTCAGCGAAGGACTGTTTCACATCTACGTCGTCGCCCGGGTCGATGAGGCGCTGGAGCTGCTGACCGGCTGTAAGGCGGGCATCCGTAAACCCGACGGCAGCTTCACTCAGCGCTCACTTAACCATCAGGTGGTGAAGCGACTGCGGGAACTGGCCAAGGCAAAAACCTGAGGCCAGTTCCGATATCTGTCCGGCAACGCCGGATCGGATCAACGGGAGGCCAGGGGTTCGGAGAAGCGATGCTCCATGTCCCAGGGGAAACGGATCCAGGTATCCTGGCTGACTTCGGTAATAAAGGTATCCACCAGCGGCCGGCCGGCCGGCTTGGCGTAGACGGTGGCGAAATGGGCTTTGGGCAGTAAATCGCGTACCACCCGGGCAGTCTTGCCGGTGTCCACCAGGTCATCCACCAGCAGATAGCCCTCGCCGTCCCCTTCGACACCCTTGAGCACCTGGAGATCTCCCTGCTGCTGGGCTTCACCGCTTTCCGCCGTCTGGTAACTGACCACGCAGATGGTGTCGATCAGGCGAATATCCAGTTCCCGGGCCAGGATCGCTGCCGGTACCAGACCGCCACGGGTGATGGCGATGATTCCTTTCCAGGGGCCTTTCTCCAGCAGGCGCCAGGAAAGGGCGCGACAGTTGCGGTGAATCTCTTCCCAGGAGATCGGGAAGTCTTTGCTGTAGGGGCTGTTCATAGCTGTACTGATCCTGTTACTGATACTCGTATATGGTGTTGTTGACCGATGCCGGTCAGTCCTGAGGGCCGGGGCCATTGAGGGCCGCCCAGGCTTCGCTAAGGTGTTTGTCTTTCAGCTTTACGTAGTTGGCGGCGGTATAGGTGAAGAAGCTCAGTTCTTTTTCGGTCAGCGGGCGGACCTGCTTAACCGGGCGGCCAACGTAGAGGTAACCACTGGCCAGGGTTTTGCCGGGGGGCACCAGTGAGCCGGCACCGACAATCACCTCATCCTCGACAATGGCGCCGTCCATAATCATGGCGCCCATGCCGATAAGGATGCGGCTGCCGATGGTACAGCCATGCAGCATGGCCTGGTGACCGATGGTAACGTCATCACCGATCAGCAGTGGAAAGCCGTCGGGATTGTAGGGGCCGGCATGGGTGATATGCAGAACCGAGCCGTCCTGAATGCTGGTGCGCGCTCCCACCCGAATACGGTGCATATCGCCGCGAATGGCGACCAGCGGCCATACCGAAACATCGTCGCCGAGCTTCACATCGCCGAGCACTACGGCGCTGGGATCGATAAATACCCGCTCGCCCAGCTGTGGTGTCAGGCCCTGATAGGTTCGGATTTTCATGTTGCGGTACCCATTGTAAACTGTCAGTTGATCCGGACTGATCGGTCAGTCCGAACTGAACTGCTATTCTACCCCGGATTTTTTTACCAGGGGATCAGAATTTCCAGTGCCCTTTATACCGGTATGCTATGGATCTCTCAGCTGGAACCGGTGGTTCATCAGGGTACTGGCAAAAATAAGTGACGGTGACGATGTTACATTCGGGCCCTGTTAACGGAAGTGAATATGACAAACCCTCTGCTGGAAAGCACTGACTTTCCGCCCTTTGATCGCATCGATGCCAGCCATGTCGGTCCGGCACTGGACCAGATTCTTGCTGATAATCGAAAGGCTGTCGCCCGACTGCTGGAAACCCCGCCGGCCGGCTGGCCGCTGATACAGCAGCTGGAATCGGTGGAAGATCGGCTCAGCCAGGCCTGGTCGCCGGTCAGCCATCTGAATGCCGTGCTCAACAGCGATGAACTGCGGGAGGCCTATAACGCGGCGTTGCCGAAGCTCAGCGAATACCACACCGAAATGGGCCAGAATGAGGCGTTGTTCAGCGCCTTTAAGCGGCTGGCGGACAGTGATGAATTTGCCGCTCTCAATGCCAGCCAGCGACAGCTGATCAGCCATGCGTTGCGGGATTTCCGTCTGTCCGGGATCGATCTGGGTGAAGCAGATCGTCGCCGTTACGGCGAGTTGAAAAAGCGCCTGTCGGAACTGCAGAGTCAGTTTTCCGAAAATGTGCTGGATGCCACCCAGGCCTGGAGCCGGCAGTTTGACGATGCCGGTGCTCTGGCCGGCCTGCCGGAAAACGCGCTGGCACTGGCGGCCCAGACCGCAGAGCAGAAGGGCCAGTCCGGCTATGTTCTGACCCTTGATTTTCCCTCCTATTACAGCGTGATGACCTATGCCGATGACCGGGCGTTGCGCCAGCAGCTCTATGAAGCCTATGTGACCCGGGCCTCGAATCAGGGGCCGGATGCCGGCAAATGGGACAATTCCGCGCTCATCGATGAGCTGCTCTCGCTACGCTACAGCCTTGCCCGGCTGCTGGGTTTCAACAACTTCGCGGAGTATTCGCTGGCCACCAAAATGGCGGAGTCTCCGACACAGGTGGTGGAATTCCTGGAAAAACTGGCTTCGGCCAGCGTGCCGGTTGCCCGTCGTGAGCTGGAGGAGCTGTGTCGTTTTGCCAGCGAAAACGGCGGACCGGAAGAGCTGCAGGCCTGGGATGTGGGCTATTACTCGGAGAAACTGCGCCAGTCAGAGTATGCGCTCTCTCAGGAGGAGCTGCGTCCCTATTTCCCGGTTGAGCGGGTGCTGACAGGACTGTTCCGGGTGGCGAATAAGCTGTTCGGTATCGAGATCAGCGAAGTCACTGACGGGAATCTCTGGCATGCCGATGCCCGGTTGTTTGCCATCGATCGGGATGGCGTCAGACAGGGATATTTCTACCTTGACCTGTACGCCCGCGACCGTAAACGCGGTGGTGCCTGGATGGATGAGTGTCGGGTCCGGCGCCGGCTCGAAGACGGATCGCTGCAACTACCGGTGGCCTACCTGGTCTGTAACTTCAATCCGCCGGTGGGCGAGCAGCCGGCTCTGCTGACCCATAACGAAGTCACCACCCTGTTCCATGAATTCGGCCACGGCCTGCATCATATGCTGACCCGGGAGGAGTGGGCCGGAATCTCCGGGATCAACGGTGTCGCCTGGGATGCAGTGGAGCTGCCCAGCCAGTTCCTCGAAAACTGGTGCTGGCAGCCGGAAGCGCTGGCGCTGATTTCCGGCCACTATCAGAGTGGTGAAGCCCTGCCGGCCGAGTTGCTTGAGCGCATGCTGGCCGCTCGTAACTTCCAGTCCGGGATGATGATGGTACGACAGCTGGAATTCGCGCTGTTCGATTTCATGTTGCACCGGGATTATTGTCCACAGCCTGCGACTGACGTGCAGCAGGTGCTGGATCGGGTGCGCGAGCAGGTGGCGGTGGTCAGGGCTCCTGCCTTCAATCGCTTTCAGCACAGCTTCAGTCATATCTTTGCCGGCGGCTACGCGGCCGGTTACTACAGTTATAAGTGGGCGGAAGTGCTGTCGGCCGATGCTTTCTCGCGGTTCGCCGCCGAGGGCGTGTTTAACGCCGACACCGGTGCCGCTTTCCTGGACTGTATTCTGTCACGGGGCGGATCGGCTGAACCGATGGAGCTGTTTGTTAACTTTATGGGGCGTGAGCCCCGCGTCGATGCGCTGCTGCAGCAGGCGGGCATCGTTGAGACCGGGGAGAGCCACAATGGCCACTAAACGATTTATTGCCGGCGCGGTCTGTCCGCGCTGTGCCGAGATGGACCGGCTGCGCACCTGGCGTGATGAAGGGCGTGAGTATCGGGAGTGCATCAGCTGCGGTTACCAGGATGCGATGCGTCTGGACGGGGCGTCGAAGCCTGAGGAGCTGCAAACCCGGGTTAACCGGCCGGATGACAAGCCGCATGAACAAAAAATAGCCGACAACGGTGAACAAGTGCTACAGTTCGTACCCAATCCAGCCACACAAAAAAGATAACGGCGGTTGGTTCTGAGGGGAGAACGATGGGGCGACCTGCGAGTTACGACAGAGATCAGTTGCTGGATGAAGTAACTGAGTTGTTCTGGCGTCAGGGCTATTATTCAACATCTGTCACTGATCTGGTAAAAACCACCCGGCTCAATCCGGGTAGTCTCTATAATGCCTTTGAGAACAAGCAGGGGTTGCTGCAGGCTTCGCTGACCTGGTATGGTCGGCGCAGTATCAGCCGGGCTCGTCAGGCGATGCAGCAATGTCGGGATATCGAATCTGCGGTCCGGGATTTCTTCTCGACACTGGTCGATGCGATGATCGCGGATCCGGAAGCGCGTGGTTGTTTTCTGGTGAACATCTGGCTGGAAGTCGCCTGTCATGATGATGCGATCCGGACTCAGCTGCAGGCCATCTTTGGCCGTATCGAGCAGGAATTCCGTGATGCCTTTATCCAGGCCCGCAAGCGGGGAGAGCTGAAGCAGAGCTGCGATCCTGAAGTGCTGGCCAGCTATCTGATGATGTCGATCTGGGGCTTGCGGGTGATGAGTCGCGGTCGACCCGGCCGTGAGCAGCTGGAAGCAATGGTGGAGCAGGTCATGCACGCAGTGCGGGCGGCATCCGCCAGCCGCGATGACTATGACGTCGCGCTGTAGCTGGGCCACGGCCAGCGCCGCCGATATCTGTTACCACGATACCGAGTGGGGCGTTCCTGTTCACGACGACCAGCGCCTGTTTGAGATGCTGGTGCTGGAAGGCGCGCAGGCCGGTCTCAGCTGGACCACCATCCTCAATAAACGTGACGGCTACCGCCGACTGTTCTGCGATTTCGATCCCGTTGCCGTGGCTGACTTCGACCAGGCCAGGATCGAAGCGCTGCTGACCGATCCGGCCATTGTTCGCAACCGTCTGAAAGTGGAATCGGCGGTGCAGAACGCCCGGGTATTTCTGGATATTCAGCAGCGTCACGGCAGCTTCAATGATTACATCTGGCAGTTTGTCGAGGGTGCTCCGCGACAGCACTGCTGGCAGTCCATGGATCAGGTACCGGCCACCAGCCCGGAATCCGAGCTGATGAGCAAGACCCTGAAAAAAGCCGGTTTTCGCTTTGTCGGCCCGACTATCTGCTATGCCTTTATGCAGGCCTGTGGCATGGTCAACGATCATATCGAGTCCTGCTTTCGCCATGCCGAGGTGCGGGCGTTGTCACGGTAATCCCTTTCGGCAGTTATTCTCTGTGGACCTTCTGCGAATTGCTACATCCGGGCGCCGGATCGGCGATAGTCCCGGTACAGCAGTATGCCGGCGGTAACCCCCCGGGCCAGCATAAACAGGCAGAGGCTGAACCACAGGCCGTGATTGTCCCAGGGACGGGTCAGCCACCAGGCCGGCAGAAATACCAGCAGGCAGCAGACCAGCATGGCGTTCTGCATCTGCCGAAACCAGTTAGCACCGATAAAAATGCCGTCCAGCAGATAACTCCATACCCCGATCAGCGGCATCAGAATCAGCCAGGGCAGGTATTCGACCGCATCATTGATGACCGCCGGAATATCGGTCAGTAACCGGATCAGGGGCTGGCCGGCCAGCGCGAACAGCAGGCAGAACAGCAGCGCGGTAATGGCGGACCAGATTGTTGCCGCCCGACAGGCCCGGTAGAAACCGTTACGATCCCCGGCGCCCCGATACTTGCCACACAATGCCTCGATGGCGTGGGCAAAGCCGTCGAGACCGTGGGAGATCAGCATCAGAAAATTGAGCAGTACGGCATTGGCGGCCAGTACCTGGTCGCCCAGCCGGGCTCCCTGCGCGGTAAAGAAGGTGAAGGTCAGTAGCAGACAGAGGGTGCGGATGAACAGGTAGCGATTGCTCTGCAGCAGACGGGCAAACCCATCGCTGCTGAACAGGCCGCTGAAATCCGGCCGGCCAAAGCTCCGCTTCAGCTGCTGCCAGGCCAGATAAGCTCCCAGCAGCAGGGCGCCGTAGTCGGCACAGACCGTTGCCAGTGCCACCCCGTCCACGGTCATTCCCAGCCCCACCACCAGCAGGATATCGAGCAGCAGGTTGATCAGGTTGGCGGTGACCAGCAGCAACAGCGCCACACGGCTGTTCTGGAGGCCCAGAAACCAGCCCAGCAGGGTGTAATTGGCCAGCACCGCCGGAGCGCTCCAGATACGGATATCGGCGTATATTCTGGCCTGCTCGGTCACTTCCGGCCCGGGCTCCATCAGGATCAGACCGATGCTTATCAGGGGATGCTGGAAGAGAATCAGCGACAGTCCGATCACCATTGAGATCAGCAGACTGCGGGCCAGCAGCATCGGCACCTGCTGCCGGTCCTGAGCACCCAGCGCCTGAGCGGTCAGGCCGGTGGTACCCATGCGCAGGAAGCCGAAACCCCAGTAAAGCACCGAAAACAGGCCGCTGCCGACGGCTACTGCACCAAGGTACCTTGGATCCGGCAGATGACCGGTAACAGCGGTATCCACCAGCCCCAGCAGCGGAACGGTGATATTGGAGAGGATCATTGGCCAGGCCAGCTGCCAGACCTGAAGATGTATCTGCCGATCGCTGAACCGGTCTGTCAGTCGCTTCACGCCCGTTTCGGCAGGCTGTGACAGAGGATGAACAGCAGCGCCGCGCTGACCACCACCGAAGGACCGGCCGGCGTATCCTGATACCAGGATGCGGTCAGTCCCAGACAGACGGCAATGCTGCCGATCAGACTGGCCAGTACGGCCATCTGTTCCGGGGTGCCGGATAATCGGCGGGCAGCCGCTGCCGGAATAATCAGCAGTGAGGTGATCAGCAGCACGCCGACAATCTTCATCGCCACCGCGATCACTATTCCCACCAGCAGCATCAGGGCCAGCCGCACCAGGTTGACGCTGACTCCTTCCACCCGGGCCAGATCCTCATTCACGGTGATCGCCAGCAGTGGTGTCCATAGCCGGATCAGCAGCGCCATGACCAGCGCACCGCCGCCATAGATCCACAGCAGGTCTTCACGGCTGATCGCCAGCAGATCACCAAACAGGTAGCTCATCAGGTCGATACGGACATCGGGGAAGAAGCTGATCGCCACCAGACCCAGCGACAGCGAGCTGTGAGCCATAATGCCCAGCAGGGTGTCGGTGGCGATAAAGCGTTTGCGTTGCAGCGAGACCAGCAGCAATGCCAGCAGCACACTGCAGAGCACCACCGCCAGATTGAGATTAATATCGAACAGGATGCCCAGGGCTATGCCGAGCAGTGCCGAATGGGCGAGGGTGTCGCCGAAGTAGGCCATCCGTCGCCAGACCACAAAGGAGCCCAGCGGGCCGGCTATCAGGGCGACACCGATACCGCCCAGCAGCGCATAGAGCAGAAAATCAGCCATGAGAGTGGTCTGCCTCCTGATGGGGCTGATCAACAATGATCTCGCCGTGGGCGTCATGCTGGTGATTGTGGTGATGGCTGTAGAGTGCCAGATTCCCGGCGCCCTCATGGCCGAAGAGGGCGACGAATGATGGATCGGTGCTGACCTTTTCCGGATGGCCGGAGCAGCAGACATGATGGTTCAGGCAGATAACCTTATCGGTGCTGGCCATCACCAGGTGCAGGTCGTGGGAAACCATAAACACCGCACACTGATAACGCTCACGAATACGTGCAATCAGCTGATAGAGTTCGATCTGCCCGGTTACATCGACGCCCTGCACCGGTTCATCCAGAACCAGCAGCTGCGGCTTACGCAACAGTGCCCGGGCCAGCAGCACTCGCTGTGTCTCACCGCCGGACAGGTTCTGCAATGGACTCTTCAGCAGGTGATCGACCCTGACTTCTGCCAGTGCCGCGCTGATTTCCTGGCGGCTGCTGCGAGCGGCCAGTTTCATAAAGCGTTCTACCGTCAGTGGCATGGTCGGCTCAACGTGCAGCTTCTGTGGCATATAGCCGATACGCAGTCCGCTCGGTCGGGTGATTTCTCCGCTGTCGGGCTGCTGCAGACCCAGCAGCAACCGGACCAGTGTCGACTTGCCGGAACCGTTGGGACCGATCAGTGTCGTTATCTGGTCACGCTCGATGGTGAAGCTCACATCCTGAATAATATGGCGCTCGGCGAAATACAGGTTGAGCTGGCGCAATTCAATTAAGGGCTGGCTGGTCATGTTCAGTTGTCGGTCTGGGAAGGTAACTCAGCGGTGGCTTTGCAGCGCGGGCAGAGACCGGACAGTTCAACGGTCTCCGACTCGATACTGAAACCGGACATCTCAGCATGCTGGCGCAGAGTTCCGGACAGGGTACCGGCTTCAATTTCTTCGGCGCTGCCGCAGCCACGACAGATCAGAAAGTAGCCGTGGTGAGCGTGGTCCGGATTATTGCAGCCGATATAGGCGTTCAGCGATGCGATCCTGTGTACCAGACCATGTTCCAGCAGAAAGTCCAGAGCCCGGTAGATTGTCGGCGGGGCTGAATTAAAGCCCTCTTCGGCCAGTTGTCCCAGCAGCTGATAGGCGCCCAGCGGCTGATGACTCTGCCAGACCAGCTCCAGTACCCGTTTGCGAATCGGGGTCAGTCTGGAGTTTCGTTCCCGGCACAGCTGCTGAGCTTTGCTCAGGGCACTGTTGATGCAGCCCTGATGATCGTGCTGAGCGCTGAAAGCTGTGCCTGGCACAGCCTGATGTCCGGTTGCTTTGCCCGGATTCGGCATGACTGGGTATCCACTGGTGGTTATCGGAGGATCAGGTTTCTCGGCTGATATGTAATGTTATAACAAACAGTGCCGGAGCGAAAACAGCAGGTAGCCGGATTTAATGACAGAAGTCTTCGAAGATTAGTGATCAGAAATTATCAGAAGGGATACACTCCGAAGAGTGGTGCAGATGGGGAGACTCGAACTCCCACGTCCTATCGGACACTAGCACCTGAAGCTAGCGCGTCTACCAATTCCGCCACATCTGCATATGGGCATTACCAGATTGTATTCTTGCTGCTTATACCGTTGCGATATAAAGCACCACTTAAATCAGGACAACCACGTTGAGTTATGAAACTACCGGGGAGTGTACACCTGAGTGAGTGGTGCAGATGGGGAGACTCGAACTCCCACGTCCTATCGGACACTAGCACCTGAAGCTAGCGCGTCTACCAATTCCGCCACATCTGCATCGCCATTGCTGGCGTGGCGCGTATTAAACCCGGTCTATTCGGTGAATGCAAGCAATTTTTATCAAATTAATCCGCAATCCGGGGCCGCTCCCCCGGGGTGCTAACGATGCCGTATTAAAGGTCCTGAATATCGGCCTGGGGACGGTCGCTGTCCTGTTGCGGCTGCGGCGTCTGCAGGGGGACCTGCATCTCGAACTGACAGCCTTTGCCGGGGGTGCTGTGACAGCTGATGGTTCCCTTCAGTCGCTGGGTGACCAGATTATAGATGATATGAGCCCCAAGCCCTGAACCGCCCTGACCGCGTCGGGTGGTGAAGAAGGGATCGAAGATCTGCTGCAGCTGCTCGTCGCTCATTCCGATACCGTCATCGGCGTAGCTGAGTTTCAGATCACCGTTCAGGGCCTGCACTTTAATTTCTATATGGCCATGTTTGCGATCGATGAAGGCATGTTGCAGGGAGTTCATCACCAGATTGGTGATGATCTGTGAATAAGCTCCCGGATAGCTATCGATACAGACTTCATCGCCGCTGACCTCCACCTGATGAGAGCTGTTTTTAAGTTGCGGTTTCAGGGAAAACAGCACCTCTTCGATATACTGTCTGAGCCGGAAACTGCGTCGCTCATCGCTGGACTGATCCACGGCCACCTGCTTGAAGCTCTGGATCAGCTGGGCCGCTCGGGTGTTGTTGGAGAGGATAATATCCAGGCTCTCGCCGGCCACGCCTTCGAAATCATCGAAGTTGCTGCGCCTCAGCTCATTGGCATGGTAGCTGCCCGACAGCTGCCTGAATTCGTCCCTGAGCAGGGTGGCAGCGGTCAGACTGTTGCCCAGAGGCGTGTTGATCTCATGGGCAATGCCGGCTACCAGGCCGCCCAGCGCCGCCATCTTGTCCGCTTCAACCAGCTGCTTTTGAGTCTCTTGCAGCTGCTCAAGGGTGCTCAGCAGGTTGTGATTGCTGTTTTTAAGCTCGGCTGTACGGTGCTCGACCCGTTGCTCCAGCATCTCATTCAGCTCTTTAAGCGCCTGCTCAGCCTTCAGTCGCTGTCCCACCTCCTTTTCCAGCCGGGTCACATTGTGCTGCAGTTCCTCGGCGTGATCGCTGATCAGCTGTTCCCGCTCCTGGTAATAATCAATCTTGCGCCACAGTTCATCGGGAGTCAGGTGAATCTCGGCCAGCAGGTCCGAATAGAGAGTTGAAAGTTGCTGCTGTTCCTCCGGGCTGAACAGTGCACTGCGGCGGATGGCCTTGTGAGCGGCGGCGCCACCGATAGCACCGGCCAGAATACGTTCGGCCTCTTTCTGCAGATAGGTAGCTTCCAGCAGGCTGACCTGTTGACGCTCCTCCAGCCCGCTGTTGCGCAGACACTGCCTGATGGCCGAGTTCTGCATAGCATCCGGCATATAGTCGGCGAAGCAGCGGCGCAGAATGGACACCTTCTCCGCAAGCAGGATCACGGCTTTCTGTTTCAGCTCAGGCAGAGTTCGGGTGTCACCCTTAAGAATATCGACGAATTCATCGGCCAGGCTCTGCTCATCTTTATCGGTGCGGGTGAACAGCGAGACAGCGACATAGGCGCTGATATTCAGCAGCAGGCTCCAGAATACGGCGTGGGAAAGCGGGCTCATGGCCGACAATCCCAGCAGCGCTTCCGGGTTGAGGGCCGATATACCCCAGGGACCGTCGGCCAGCCAGCTCTGATACCACCAGCCGCTCTTGATCCAGGCGGGTAGCAGCAGGGTGTAGAACCAACCGGCAAAGCCCGCCACCAGGCCCGCCAGCGCACCACGGGCATTGGCGTCCCGCCAGAACAGACCGCCGATCACCACCGGCGCAAACTGCAGCACGGCGGCAAAGGAGATCAGGCCCATGTTCACCAGCATAAAGGTCTCGCCCAGGATCTGGTTGAAGAGGTAACCGGCGGAGATAAACAGGGCGACCGACAGCCAGCGCAGCTGCAGCAGTCGGTTACGGAGAAAACGCAGGGTCCGGAAGAATTCAATCACCGGCAGGATCAGGTGGTTGGTAATCATGGTGGAAAGGGTCATGGCGCTGACCAGAATCATCCCGGTAGCAGCGGAAAAACCGCCGATAAATACCAGCAGCGACAGCCAGCGCTGATCTGCTTCCAGCGGTAGCAGCAGCACAAAACTGTCCGCCTCCCCGGGGCCATGTCCCAGGATCATTCCCGCCAGGGCGATGGGTATCACAAAGATATTGATCACCAGGAGGTAGGCGGGAATCAGCCACTGGGCTGTGGAGAGGTGTTTTTCGTCGGCATTCTCAACCACTGCAACGTGAAACTGGCGCGGCAGGAACAGAAACGCCGACATCGACAGCAGCGTCAGGGTCAGCCAGCTGACCAGCGGCGGCAGCTGATTCATTTTTTGCAGGGCCGGCATGGTTGCCGACAATCGTTCCGCTTCATCCAGCAGGTCGCCGAAACCATCGAACAGCCCGAAGGTGACGAAGCATCCGGCCAGCACAAAAGCCAGTAGTTTCACCAGACTCTCGGCCGCGAGTGCGAACATCATGCCCTGGTGACGTTCGGTGGGGTCCAGCTGGCGGACCCCGAACAGTATGGTGAACAGGATCATCAGGATCACGGTGATCAGCTCAACCTGTGAAAAACCGTCGTTACCGGCTGCTTCCAGCCCGGCACCGGTCAGCAGGCTGAACGTGCTGGTCACCGCTTTCAGCTGCAGTGCGATATAGGGAAGGATGCCGATCAGACAGACCACCGTCACCATTGCCGCCAGCAGTTGTGATTTTTTGTAACGGCTGGAGATCAGGTCGGCAATACTGGTGACGTGATGCTGGCTTTTGATCCGTACCATCTTGCGGATCAGGGTGCCGGAAAACATCAGTATCAGCGTGGGGCCGAAGTAGATGGCCAGGAACAGAATTCCGTTATTGGCGGCTGAGCCGACGCTGCCATAGAAGGTCCATGAGGTGCAGAACACGGCAATGGAGAGGCTGTACACCAGCGGGTGCTGTTTAGCCGAGGCTCTGCGGCTGGCCCATTGTGCCAGACCGAACAGCAGGCCCATGTAGACCAGCAGAACACTGAGAATCAGCAGCGGGTCGAACATCTAGTGTGATTCTCCGGGGGGAGGCCGGGCACTGTCGCTCATCTGTTGAGAAGCGCTGCGGCTGACCAGGTACATCAGTACGACAGCAATCACCCAGCTGGTAAACAGATACCCCAGCAGCTGGCTCAGACTCCAGGCCGGGGAACTGGCCACCAGCGGCCAGCTGAAAGCGATCAGGCCGAGCACAAACAGCAACATCTGTACGCCGACTCGTTGTAGCGGTTTACCATCTTCTCGCATAGCGCTCTCGCATTATGCCGCTATCCGTCCGGTCGGAAACTGTAGTGGCGGGGACGCCTGTACAGCCCCGGAGCGCAGCATCTGCAAAACGACCCGGACAGAGGGCATCCGAGCAGGGAGGTGGTCTTTCTATCACAAGTCTAGGACAGGGTTGCCGATCCTGCCGGCTCGTAATCTGCTGTTACTGAACTACATTTATTGCTACGGAGTGGGAATTAGCTTATCCAGCGGAGCAGTGTCTGCGGTTCACTAAATATGAGCGATCGCCTCAAAAATATCAGCGTCCCTGATTCCCTTGACCACGCGGTTGAGATCGCCGATCGGGTCTGGTGGGTAGGACATTACCTGGAAAATGACGTTTTTCAGTGTCACTGCTATCTGATTGAGCAAGGTAATCAGTCAGTACTGATTGATCCTGGCTCAAAGCTCACTTTCGAAAAGACCCTCGGCAAGATTCGTGAAGTGGTGCCTTTCGAGTCCATTCGGTACTTTATCTGCCAGCACCAGGACCCGGATATAGCTGCGGCTATGCCTGCGATCGACGATATGGTGAGCCGGGATGATGCGGTGCTGGTAACACACTGGCGCACCAAGATGCTGCTGAAGCACTACGATCTGAAGTTACCGTTCTGGCTGATCGACACCCATGACTGGCAGCTTCCGCTGGAAGACCGGACCCTGAAATTTGTGATGACACCCTATGCGCATTTCCCGGGCGCTTTCTGCACTCTGGATCAGCTGACAGAGGTGTTGTTTTCCAGTGACCTGTTCGGTAGCTTCAGTGATTATCACCGTTTTATTGCCGAAGATGAGGACCATTTCGAGGTTATTCGCCCCTTTCATGAGCACTACATTCCCAGTCGCGAAGTACTGAATCATGCCCTGTCGGAAATTGAAATGCTGCCGGTGAAACTGATCGCGCCTCAGCATGGCTCACTGATTCCGGCTCCGCTGATCGAACCGATTATACGGCGTCTGAAAGAGCTGGAATGCGGTCTCTACCTGCTTTCCCGGGGTGATACCAATATCCGTGACCTCAGCCGGCTTAATCAGACCCTTCAGCAGATTACCGAAACCATCATTCTGTCCCGGGATTTTCGGGATACGGCCAATCGGCTGGTGGAGGTTATTCGTCAGAATCTGCCGGTCGCATCACTGGAATTCTATGCCCAGTCCGGTGGCGACAGGGTGCTTCACTTCTCTCCGGAGCGACGTTATCGGGGGCTGGAGGTTAAACCCGATGAACGGGTGGCAGAGGTGCTGGGCGAGGGACGCTACCAGTGGCTGGAGACGGTGCTGCACTGGGGTGGCCAGCCCAGTGACTACTGTCTGATCAATGGTGCCGATGGTCCGGATCTCTATGTACCGCTGTTTTCACCGGAGGGCGAGATCGCACGGTCGCTGGTGATTATGCACCTCAGTGAGGCCGTTACAATGACCGGTCATCTGGATCAGGTGATCAGTCAGCTTACCCTGCCACTGCAGGTGGCGGTGGAGCGGGAAGTGATGTACCGGGTGATGGACATGGAGCGTGAGAAGATCTACCAGCGCTCCATTAAAGATCCGCTGACAGGGCTGTTTACCCGCATCTACATGCAGGATGTGGTGCAGAGGCTCTGTGAGATTCAGGATCGGGAACAGGATTATCAGGTGTCGGCGGTAATGCTGGACATCGATCACTTCAAGTCGATTAACGACCGTTTCGGTCATGGGATCGGCGACCAGGTGCTGCAGAAGGTGTCCGGGATCATTCAGGATTCCATTCGTGACAGTGATATGCCGGTCCGGTTCGGAGGAGAGGAGATCATTATCTTTACGGCCGGTAAGAACTGCGCCCAGATCAGCCTGATGGCCGAGCGGTTACGGATGGCGGTGGAAAGCCTGCTGTTTGAAGAGCTGGAGCAGACGGTGTCGGTGACCATCAGCCTGGGGACCGCCATGCGGCGTTCCGGCGAGCCGCTCAGCGGGCTGATCGAGCGGGCCGATCGAGCCCTGTATCAGGCAAAAAACAGCGGCCGTAATCGGGTGGTGAACGGAGAAAACTGTACCGGCGAGGGAATCCGCTGAACTTCGGAACCGCTCTGGCAGCTTCTGCCGGCTGGTCCGGAGCATGCTCGCCAGCCGTTTCCGCGGTGACTCAACTTTCCGATGAGCGGTAAGCTGAGCCACTGCCGAAACCTGGGGCAGTCGATCAGGCCCGATTCGCCAGCATTTCCACCGCACGTCGTGCGGTGTCGGACAGGTCGGGTCCACCCTCCTGCAGGTAGCCGATAATTTGCTGTTTCATGGGCCGGGCCCAGAACTTCTGCAGATGGCCGCAGACCATTCCCGCAGCTTCGTCGATATCGCCATGATGCAGATTATTGGCGGCGATCTGGTTGACCATCTTAATCAGATGCTCAGGCTGTGACTGGATCATAAGATCAGACTCTCCTGTATGTCTTTGGCGCCGTGACGGTTTTCTCCGTCCGGTGCAGAATTCTGTAGTGTCAGCGGTGAATTCAGTGGTTCCCGCCGGTATAGATCACGTGGCGTCCTTCGCGGGCAAAGCCCACCAGGTTGAGCCCGGCTTCTTCTGCCAGCTCAATGGCCAGTGAGGTCGGCGCCGAGACCGCCACCAGGGTCGTAATACCGACGCTGGTGGATTTCTGCACCATCTCGTAACTGGCGCGACTGGAGACCAGTGCGAAACCGTCACTGAGTGATGGCAGTTCGTTCTTACCGCAGAGACTGCCGATCAGCTTATCGAGCGCGTTATGGCGGCCGACATCTTCCCGTAACTGCTGAATCTGGCCGTCGGCACTGCACCAGCCGGCACCGTGAAAGGCACCGGTCAGTGTCTGCATCGGCTGCCAGTCAGTCAGTTCGGTGATCGCCCGCTGCAACGCTGCCGCGGAGGGTAGCGCTGTCGGACCGACCTTGCGACAGGGCCGGATCGCCTGTTGCAGTGATTCGGCGCCGCAGAGACCGCAGCCGGTGCGACCGGCCAGGTTGCGACGCCGTTGTTTCAGCGCAGCCATCCGCGCGGTGCTGATACTGATCTGCAGTTCATAACCCCGGGGGTGGCGCTCAACCGTAACGTCGTAGAGCTCGGTGGGGCTTTCGATAATACCTTCGCTGAGGCTGAACCCCAGCGAGAATTCCTCCAGGTCCCGGGGGCTGGCCATCATCACCACATGAGAGATGCCGTTGTAGACCAGGGCGACGGGGCACTCCTCCGCCACCTGGTCCGGACGGCGCTGCGACTCGGCCTGTCCGGCCTGCCAGCGGTCGACGCGGACCGTGCGGCAGGCTTCAGGCTGCTCCGGCAGCGGCTTTTTCTCCGGGGCTGCCGTCATCAGGCCTGCTCCGCCTGCTTGCGGGCAGACTGCCGACCCTGACTGAGCAGATCCTGCTGCTGCTTATCGAAGGCCTGGTGCCGCTGCTGCCAGCTGGAGGGCTGACTGACTTTCTCCACCTGCACCGCCGTCACCTTGTATTCAGGACAGTTGGTGGCCCAGTCAGAGTTGTCGGTGGTGATCACGTTGGCGCCGCTACCCGGGTGGTGGAAGGTGGTATACACCACACCTGGCTGCATGCGATCGCTGATCACCGCCCGCATCACCGTATCGCCGGCGCGGCTGGTGATACCCAGCCAGTCGCCTTCGCTGATACCGCGTTCTTCGGCGTCGTGGGGATGAATCTCCAGTACGTCCTCGTCGTGCCAGACCTGGTTCTCGGTCCGCCGGGTCTGGGCGCCGACGTTGTACTGGCTGAGAATCCGGCCAGTGGTCAGCAGCAGCGGGAAGCGGCGGTTGGCCCGTTCCTCGGTAGCGATAAACTCGGTAATGGCGAAATGGCCTTTACCGATAGGGAAGTCTTCCACGTGCATGATCGGCATGCCTTCGGGATTCTCATCGTTACAGGGCCACTGAATGCTGCCCAGCCGATCCAGCTTGTCGAAACTGACGCCGGTGAAGGTCGGCGTCAGGGTTGCGATCTCGTCCATGATCTCAGAAGGATGGCTGTAGTTCATCGGATATCCCAGGGCGTTGGAGAGATCCTGAGTGATCTCCCAGTCCTCTTTACCCGCCAGTGGCTTCATCACCCTGCGCACCATATTGATACGGCGCTCACCGTTGGTGAAGGTACCGTTCTTCTCCAGGAAGCTGGAACCGGGCAGCAATACATGAGCGTACTTGGCTGTTTCGTTGAGGAAAATATCCTGTACCACCAGGCACTCCAGCGAACTCAGGGCTGACTGTACATGCTGAGTGTTAGGATCGGACTGAACGATGTCTTCCCCCTGCACATAGAGCCCCTTAAAGGTGCCCTCGATGGCCGCATCGAACATATTGGGGATGCGAAGCCCGGGCTCGTCGTCGATCTCAACCCCCCAGGCTTTCTCGAACGGCGCACGGACATTGGGATCGGAGATATGCTGATAACCGGGCAGGTCTTGTGGGAAGGAGCCCATATCACAGGAGCCCTGCACGTTATTCTGTCCCCGCAGCGGATTGACGCCGACCCCTTCACGGCCGATATTGCCGGTGGCCATCGCCAGGTTGGCGATACCCATTACAGCGGTAGAGCCCTGGCTGTGCTCGGTAACGCCGAGGCCGTAGTAGATAGCGGCATTAGGCACCGAGGCATAGAGACGGGCCGCTTCACGGATCTTGTCAGGAGCTACACCTGTGACGCTCTCCATGGCTTCCGGAGAGTTGCGTTCTTCACTGACAAATTCCCGCCATTGCTGGTAGGCCTCCGGCTCACAGCGGCTTTCGATAAAGGCTTTGTCCTCCAGGCCCTCGGTGACAATGACGTGGGACATGGCGTTGATCAATGCCACGTTGCTACCCGGCATCACCGGCAGGTGGTGAGATTCACCCATGTGCGGTGTTTTCAGCAGATCGATATGGCGCGGGTCGGCAACGATCAGTCTGGCGCCCTGCCGCAGGCGGCGACGGGCCAGGGAACCGAACACCGGGTGGGCATCGGTGGGGTTGGCACCGATCACCATAATCACATCGGCGTGCATTACCGAGTCAAAGGTCTGGGTACCGGCGGACTCACCGATGGTGGTTTTCAGTCCGTATCCGGTGGGAGAGTGGCAGACCCGGGCGCAGGTGTCGGTGTTGTTGTTACCGAAACCGGCGCGAATCAGCTTCTGGACCAGATAGGTTTCTTCATTGGTACAGCGAGATGAGGTGATACCACCAACACTCTCGCGACCGTACCGGGCCTGGATACCTTTCAGCTTATCAGCGGCAAACTGAATCGCTTCCTGCCAGCTGACGGCACGCCAGGGCTGGTCGATGCTGTCGCGGATCATCGGCTCTTTGAGCCGGTCCTGGTGGGTGGCATAGCCAAAAGCAAAACGTCCCTTGACGCAGGAGTGGCCGTGGTTAGCATCACCGCCCTTGTAGGGCACCATGCGTACCACCTGGTCCCCTTTCATCTCTGCCTTAAAGGAGCAACCGACGCCGCAATAGGCGCAGGTGGTGACAATGCTGCGGTCCGGCTGTCCCTGTTCAATGACGCTTTTTTCCATCAGCGTCGAGGTGGGACAGCTCTGTACACAGGCGCCGCAGGAGACGCAGTCGGACTCCAGGAAGGGCTGGTTCTGACCGGGGCTGACAGTGGAATCGAAGCCGCGACCCTGGATGGTGAGGGCGAAGGTGCCCTGTACTTCTTCACAGGCCCGCACGCAGCGGGAGCAGACGATACACTTGGCCGGATCGAAGCTGAAGTAGGGGTTGGAATGGTCCTTTTCGGCATCCAGATGATTATTGCCGTCGAAGCCGTAGCGGACTTCACGCAGGCCTACGGCGCCGGCCATGTCCTGCAGTTCACAGTCGCCGTTGCTGGGGCAGGTCAGACAGTCCAGCGGGTGATCGGAGATATACAGTTCCATCACGTTGCGGCGCAGTTTACCCAGTTTCTCATTCTGGGTGGTGACCTTCATCCCCTGTTCGGCAGGGGTGGTGCAGGAGGCCGGATAACCGCGACGGCCTTCGACCTGTACTGCACAGAGGCGGCAGGAGCCGAAGGCTTCCAGATTGTCGCTGGCGCAGAGCTTGGGGATGTTGATATCCGCCAGAGCTGCGGCGCGCAGTACCGAAGTGCCTTCAGGTACGGTGACTTCGACACCGTCGATCTCCAGGGTGACCTGCTGATCTGAAACGGAGGGAAGGGTGCCGTAATCCTTATCGAAATCGAAAGACGGCTCTGCGTTGGGATCAAAATGTTGAAGCATGGTTACTCTCCCCGGCTGCCAGTGTCTGAGCCGTTGAAATCGTCGGCGAAATATTTAACGGCGCTGCGGACCGGATTGGGGGTCATACCGCCCATGGCACACAGTGAACCGTCCTCCATGGTTTCGCAGAGATCGTCCAGCAGTTCGAAGCTGGCATCGCGATTTTCATTGCCGATGATGCGGTCGATCACCTCCACACCGCGGGTGGAACCGATCCGGCAGGGGGTGCACTTACCGCAGGATTCTTCGACACAGAATTCCATGGCGAAGCGGGCCTGCTGTGCCATGTCGACGCTGTCGTCGAACACCACCACACCGCCGTGACCGAGTACCGCGCCCACTTCGGCGAAGGCTTCGTAATCCAGCGGCGTATCCCATTGTGATTCAGGCAGATAGGCGCCCAGCGGGCCACCCACCTGGACGGCTCGCATCGGCCGGCCGCTGGCGGTCCCGTTGCCGAAATCTTCCATCAGGCTGCGCAGGCTGGGACCGAACGCCAGTTCCACCAGACCCCCGCGCTCGATATTGCCGGCCAGCTGGAACGGCAGGGTACCGCGGGAGCGTCCCATGCCGTAATCGGCGTAGGCCTCGGCACCTTCGGCGAGGATGTAGGGCACGGCGGCAAAGGTGAGTACGTTGTTAACCACGGTGGGCTGACCAAACAGACCGACGATAGCCGGCAGTGGCGGCTTGGCACGGACCAGACCTCGTTTGCCTTCCAGGCTTTCCAGCAGTGAGGTTTCCTCGCCGCAGATATAGGCGCCGGCGCCGAGACGGACTTCCAGTTCGAAGGCTTTGCCGCTGCCCTGCAGGTTGTCACCCAGATAACCGGCGGCGCGGGCGCTTGCAATGGCCTCGTTGAGAATCTGATGGGCCACCGGGTATTCGGAACGCAGGTAGATATAACCCTGGGTGGCGCCGACGGCGAGACCGGCGATGGTCATGCCTTCGATCAGCATATAGGGGTCGGCTTCCATCACCATGCGATCGGCGAAAGTGCCGGAGTCGCCTTCGTCGGCGTTACAGACGATATACTTCTGCTGGCTCTTGTCGGTGGCCGATGCATCCAGTACGGTCTGCCACTTGATACCGGCCGGGAAGGCGGCACCGCCGCGGCCCCGCAGGCCGGACTCTTTCACCGCATCGACGATGCTCTGGCTGTCCGCTCGGAGGGCGTTTTCCAGCCCCTTAAAGCCGCCGTGAGCCCGGTAGTCATCCAGCGACAGCGGATCGGTGATGCCGGCACGGGCGAAGGTCAGCCGCTGCTGATTTTTCAGGTAAGGGATCTCTTCGGTCAGTCCCTGGCACAGCGGGTGATCCTGGCTACCGCTGAGCAGGCCGCTTTCCAGCAGCGCCGGCACGTCGGCGGCGCTGACCGGACCGTAAGCGATGCGACCCTGAGCGGTTTCCACCTCGAGCAGTGGCTCCAGCCAGCACATTCCCCGGGAGCCATTACGGACGATTTCGACCGTCTCGCCGCGCTGTTCCGCGTCTGCAGTCAGTCGGGCGACTACTTTTTCTGCGCCCAGCGCCAGTGCCGTGGTGTCGCGGGGGATAAAGACCTTAACACTCATCACTTCACCTCCAGCGGCAGGGTGGACAGCTCATCGATCAGCTCATCGAAGCGCTGAGCATCGACACGGCCGATAATCTCGTCATCAACACGGACAGAGGGGCCACAGGCGCAGTTGCCGAGGCAGTAGACCGCTTCCAGGCTGAACTCTTTGTCGGCGGTGGTCTGGTGGTAGCCGATGCCCAGCTTTTTCCGGGCATGCTGTTCCAGTTCCCGGACGCCACGGGCCTGACAGGCCTCGGCACGGCAGATCTGCAGCGTCTTACGGCCCGGTGGTGTGGTACGGAATTCGTGGTAGAAGCTTATTACACCGTGGATTTCGGCGCTGGTCTGCCGCAGGCCGTCAGCGATGATCGGCACCGCGCTGGCCGGGACATAACTCAGTTCGTCCTGGATGGCATGCAGTATCGGCAGCAGTGCGCCGGGCTTGTCTTTCAGCTGGTCGACGATACCACTGACCGTTTGTTCAACGGTAGCAGTCGCCGAGCGATCCGTTTCCGGGGTCCCGCTCATCTGGATTCACCTGTCTCTGTCTTTATTGTATAGCCCTTTTTAACGGGCTTTTTTCTGTTATGGGAAAACCCGCACCCTGCCGGATTGCAATCCTTGCAGGGGCCTCTGAGTTAGTCTGTGAATCGGGATGATTCGTTCAGCGCCAGGGGTGGATCAAATAGGAAGTCGAGTTCCTATTTGATGGGCATGGTTTTCCATTTAATTCGCTGCACACGGTAGCACTAGTCGGATGTACAGAAAATATGAAAAAAAGTGCATAACTTGAAAGGTTATTATCTGGCCTTTTATTAGCCATGTAGATCAGAGGATTACTGACCGTTGAACTGAGCGCTGTCAGTGGCCTGTTGGAATTCAGGGGGGTGAAGATTGAGTCTGTGCCAGTAACCAACACTGCTATGCATGCCTGCCTGCATGCAATGTAACACCGTACTATCAGCCTGCACTCATTCCCCTTTGCCATCGCCGAGCCCCGCGGGCTGAAGCGGGCGGTTGTCTGAGGCCGCAGGCCGGTGGCACAGGGCGGGTTCTCTTTGCTTCCGTTTCTCTGAACCGCTTCAGAGAAATGAAGGTGCCTGGCCGGGCGCAACCTGAACTATCAACTGATTTGTAATGCAGGAAAAATTCTGGTCTGTCGAATTCGTCAATAGTCCGCTTTTCGCCTGAGGGCGAGTTAAGGTCTTTGGGCGCCCAAAGACCTTAACAATCCAAAGCCGCCCCTGCTGTTTGGCTGGCTTCGCCAGCTTCCCTGTGCATTTCGCTTGCAAATGGGTGCTGCGGAACTCGGCCGCTTTACGGCCTCAAACAGTCCTCGCACGGATCCATTTACAAGCTGCAATGCTCGGCTGCACAGAAGGGAAGATTGAGTCCGTGCCAGTGACCAACTCTGCTATTTCATGCAAATCAGCACAGTACTATCAGCCGGCACCTGTCCGCCTTTGCCACCGCCGACCGGTGGCACAGGGCGGGTTCTTTTTGCTTCCGTTTCTCTGAACCGCTTCAGAGAGATGAAGGCGCCCGGTCAGGCGCAATCTGAACTATCAGCTGAATTCTGTAATTCAGGAATACTCTGGCCTGCCGGCTTTACTGCCATTGTCATCTGGTCCTGGCCAGTAACCTGCTTTGTCTGCTGCAATACAGAAATACCCGGACCGCCTTAAATATCAGCAGCTTCCGCATCACAAAAGGCACAACCTGATAAGTTTTGCCACTGAATTCCGCAACGCAGCGCTCACAGGCAACTACTGTCGCAATTGGACAATTCACGATGGTGCCAGTCGCTTTCAGGCCATATTTCCAGGTTTTGCCACAGTAATATCCTCTCAGTTTCACAGCCTCGGGCGTCGTTCTGACGGTGCCCGGGCGAAGCGGTCCCGATTAAAACTATAAAAAGGCGACTGACAGAAGTCGCTGCCAGATGCAGCAGAACCTGTTGCCAGAGAGGGCTTAAACGATGACAGCTACGGTATCCCGGCAACCGGCTCAGGTTGCAGTCACTCCGACCCGGATCGGATTTCTTCTGCTTGATAACTTCACCATGATCGCCCTGGCGTCGGCCGTCGAGCCGTTGCGTATGGCCAATCAGCTATCCGGTCAGCAGCTGTACAGCTGGCAGCTGGTGAGCGTCGATGGGGGCCCGGTACGGGCCAGCGATGGCATCCGGGTGACGCCGGATGGTGCAATCACGGATGATTTTCAGTTTGACACGGTACTGGTGGCCGGTGGCGTCAACATTACCCGCAGCTATGGCCGTGACGAACTGGTCTGGTTGCAGGGGCTGGATCGCAAAGGTATTACCCTGGGTGGGATCTGCACCGGGGCCTATGCGCTGGCTGAAGCCGGGCTGCTGGATGGCTATGACTGCAGCGCTCACTGGGAATGCATCGCCTCACTGCAGGAAGCCTTTCCCAGGGTGAACTGTAACAGCCGGCTGTTTACCATCGATCGCAATCGGCTGACCTGCTCCGGTGGCGCCGCGCCGATGGATATGATGCTGCACCGGATGACCCTGGAGCACGGTAACGAGCTGACCGGCGCCATCTCTGACATGTTCGTCTGTGATCGGGTCCGCAATCAGAGTGATCAGCAGCGGGTACCGCTGCGTCATCTGCTCAGTACCGCCCAGCCGAAGCTGGTGGAGATCGTTGAGCTGATGGAAGCCAATATCGAAGAACCCATCGAACTGGATGATCTGGCCAGTTTTGTCGGTGTTTCCCGTCGACAGCTGGAGCGCTTGTTTCATAAGTATCTGGAGTGCACCCCTTCGCGCTACTACCTGAAGTTACGGCTGGACCGGGCCCGCCAGCTGCTGAAGCAGACCACCATGTCGATCATCGAGATCTCCGCCGCCTGCGGATTTGTGTCCACCCCCCATTTCAGTCGCTGCTACCGCAAGCATATCGGCCTGTCACCGCGGGAGGAGCGCACCGGAATGTGGTCCGAGGGTCAGCGTGGTGCCATCGTTCAGGTGTTGTCTGAAGAGAAGCGGCAGCAGGAGCTACGCTCACGGGTGGCGGATGCGCTGGCAGCCGCTCAGGCGGAGCCGAGCTATGCGTCGGTTCGCCTCTGACAGCAACCAGGGCGGCAGCTGCTGCCGGCTGCAACGCAATTTAAAGATTTGATTCAGAAAGGGTGGGACGGCCGCTTCGATACTTCCAGGCGGCCGCAATAGCAGAGCCTGAAAACGCCGGAGCCCGCACAGGACGTGCTTCTGCCGCTGACGGTTTTGGTAATTCGACTGTCGTTTACAGTGATCCCGCCCTCTGACCGAATCGATAGACTGGATCCAGTCAGTATCGGGTCCCGGCCCAGCCTTCCCGATGCAACATCATAACAATATCAAAACCGGGGAGTGCTATGGCCGACCTAACTAACGCAGCGGAACTGCATCAGGATTCCATCGTTATCGATGGCCTGATCATCGCAAAATGGAATCGTGAGCTGTTTGAAGATTTCAAAAAAGGTGGGCTGACGGCCGCTAACTGTACTGTGTCGGTATGGGAAGGCTTCCAGAATACCGTCAACAATATCGTCGGGATGAACAACCTGATCGAGGCCAACAGCGATCTGCTGCTGAAGGTCCGCAGCACCGACGATATTCGCCGCGCTAAAGCCGAAGGTAAGACCGGTATCTTTATGGGTTTCCAGAATGCCCACGCCTACGAAGATCAGCTCGGCTACGTGCAGGTGTTTAAGGATCTCGGCGTCGGCATCGTCCAGATGTGTTACAACACCCAGAACCTGATCGGTACCGGTTGCTACGAGCGCGACGGTGGACTGTCCGACTTCGGCCGTGAAATTGTCGCCGAAATGAACCGGGTCGGCGTCCTCTGCGACCTGTCCCACGTTGGCAGCAAGACCTCCGAAGAGGTAATTCTGGAGTCGAAGAAGCCGGTCTGCTACTCCCACTGTCTGCCCTCCGGGCTCAAGGACCACCCCCGCAACAAATCCGACGAAGAGCTGAAGTTTATCGCCGATCATGGCGGCTTTATCGGCGTTACCATGTTCGCTCCGTTCCTGAAGAACGGTATTAATTCCAGCATCGAAGATTACGTTGAGGCGATCGAATATATCGTCAACATCGCCGGTATCGATCAGGTGGGTATCGGTACCGACTTCACCCAGGGCCATGACCAGGCATTCTTCGAATGGCTGACCCATGACAAGGGTTACGCCCGTCGTCTCACCCGATTCGGCAAGATCGTCAATCCCGAAGGTATCCGCACCGTCGGCGAGTTCCCCAATCTTACCGAAGCTCTGCTGCGTCGCGGCTTCTCGGAAGCCGACACCCGCAAGATTATGGGTGAGAACTGGGTCCGGGTGCTGGCCGACGCCTGGGGCGAGTAACACTCTGACCGCTTTTTAATTGCCCGGCGTCGGGTGCATGACGGCTTAAGGCCAGTGCGCCCCGACGCCCCTCTCTCCAGAAGGATCAGGAATTGCCGGCGTTGTGCACGCCGGGGGCATCTGTCGGCTTTTTAAAACAGTTGTGGCGATAAAAAAGCCATAAGAATCAAAGATAAACAGATTAAAACGGTCTGTGAAAGCGCGGGCCGTTAACCGAAGAGGATACCACCATGGGTGTACATGCACCGGAAATGCCGATCAACGTCGATGATGAAACCGGAGTCTGGACCACAGACGCACTGCCGATGTTGTACGTGCCCCGCCATTTTTTCGTTAACAACCATATGGGCATCGAAGAGGAACTGGGCCCGGAACGTTACGCGGAGATTCTTTACAAGGCCGGTTACAAGTCCGCCTGGCACTGGTGCGAAAAGGAAGCCGAGGCTCATGGTATCAGCGGTGAAGCGGTATTCGAGCACTACATGAAACGGTTATCCCAGCGGGGCTGGGGCTTCTTTATTACCGAGCAGCTGGATCTGGAAAAGGGCACTGCCCGGGTGCGGCTTGAGAACTCCGCCTTTGTCTATCAGTACGGTCAGGTCAACCGTAAGGTCGACTATATGTTCAGCGGCTGGTTTGCCGGTGCTATCGATCAGATCAACGAAAGTCTGGGCAACCCGGTGCGCACCGTCGCCGAACAGACTCAGTGTGCCGCCGAGGAGGGCTGTGACTACGGCATCTTCGAAGTAAAACCGCTTGAGGCCTGATAGCCCGGGTCGCCTGAACAATAACAATCGGGATGCCGGCGTCTGTCATTAAGGGCGCCGGGTCCGCAGTAAAAAAACAAAGGTGGGGTAGAACCATGTCCCAGTTCGATGCGCTGTTCCAGCCACTCAATATCAACAAGCTGACCATCCGTAACCGGGTGGTCAGTACCGCACACGCCGAGGTCTACGCCACCGACGGCGGTATGACTACCGACCGGTATGTTAAGTACTACGAAGAAAAGGCGAAGGGTGGCTGCGGACTCTGCATCTGCGGTGGCTCCAGCGTGGTTTCAATCGACAGTCCTCAGAGCTGGTGGAGCTCGGTGAACCTGTCCACCGACCGGATTATTCCCCACTTTCAGAATCTCGCCGATGCGGTCCACAAGCACGGCGGTAAGATCATGATTCAGATTACCCATATGGGCCGCCGCTCGCGCTGGGACGGTGAGAACTGGCCCAATCTGATGTCTCCCTCCGGGATTCGTGAGCCGGTTCACCGTGCCACCTGCAAGACCATCGAAGAGGAAGAGATCTGGCGGGTGATCGGTGATTTTGCTCAGGCGGCCCGCCGTGCCAGGGAGGGTGGTCTCGACGGTGTCGAGCTGTCGGCGGTGCACCAGCACATGATCGATCAGTTCTGGTCACCGCGGGTTAACCAGCGCACCGACCAGTGGGGCGGCAGCCTGGAGAACCGCATGCGTTTCGGTCTGGAAGTGCTGAAGGCGGTGCGTGAAGAGGTGGGTCCCGACTTCGTGGTCGGCATGCGGATCTGCGGTGATGAGTTCCATCCCGATGGTCTTAACCAGGATGACATGAAGCAGATCGCGAAGTACTACAACGACACCGGGCTGGTGGATTTCTTCGGGGTGGTGGGGTCCGGCTGTGATACCCACAACACCCTGGCCAACGTGATCCCCAATATGAGCTATCCGCCGGAGCCGTTCCTGCACCTGGCGGCCGGCATCAAGGAAGTGGTTGATGTACCGGTGATCCATGCCCAGAACATCAAGGATCCCAACCAGGCGCAGCGTATTCTGGAAGCGGGTTACGTCGACTTTGTCGGCATGACCCGCGCCCATATCGCCGATCCTCACCTGATCGCCAAGATCAAGATGAATCAGGTCGACCAGATCAAACAGTGTGTGGGCGCTAACTACTGCATCGACCGCCAGTACCAGGGCCTCGATGTGCTCTGTATCCAGAACGCCGCCACCTCACGCGAATATCTGGGCATGCCCCATATCATCGAGAAAACCGAAGGGCCGAAGCGCAAGGTCGTAGTCATCGGCGGCGGACCCGGCGGTATGGAGTCGGCTCGTGTCGCCGCCGAACGGGGTCACGATGTCACTCTGGTGGAGAAGGCCGACGAGCTGGGTGGCCAGATCACCCTCGCGGCGAAGGCGCCGCAGCGTGATCAGATAGCCGGTATCACCCGCTGGTACGCGCTGGAGCTTGAGCGTCTGGGCGTCGACCTGCGGCTGGGAACTGCGGCTAACGCCGATATGATTCGCGACCTGAAGCCCGATGTCTGCATCCTGGCCACCGGCGGTCGTCCCTACCTGGAGCAGAATCCGGCCTGGGGCGCCGAGGAAGGGCTGGTGGTTTCCAGCTGGGATATCCTCAACGGCACCGTCGAGCCCGGTAAGAACGTACTGATCTACGACACCATCTGCGAATTCTCAGGCATGTCGGCGGCGGATTACCTGTCCTCCAAAGGCTCGCTGGTGGAGATCGTCACCGACGATATCAAGCCGGGTGTCGGTATCGGTGGTACCACCTTCCCGACCTACTACCGCAGCCTCTACGAGAAAGAGGTGATCATGAGTTCCGACCTGCTGCTGGATAAGGTTTATCGTGAAGACGACAAGCTGGTGGCGGTACTTGAGAACGAATACACCGGCCAGAAGGAGGAGCGGGTGGTCGACCAGATCGTGGTCGAAAACGGTATTCGCCCCAACGAGGAACTCTATTACGAGCTGAAGGCGGAATCCCGCAACAAGGGACAGATCGATGTGGAAGCGCTGTTCGACGGCAGGGCTCAGCCGGTCCTTTCCGAGGTGGGTGAGGGCATGGTCCTCTGGCGTCTCGGCGACTGTGTCTCCCAGCGCAATACTCACGCCGCCATCTATGACGGACTGCGGTTGTGTAAGGACCTCTGATCCAGGCAGTCAGGCCCCGGATTGCAATGCCGTCCGGGGCCGTCGCTGCGACTTTTCCTTTTCTGTTACGTCTGAGGGCTGATCATGATCCTCGATACCTTACTTCCTCTGCTGCTGACGATGATGCTGGCACTGCTGATTGCAGGCGCTATGTCCCGCGTCAAACTGTGGCGGGCGGGACAGCCGGAGCCGGTTAATCTGCTGGCCGGGCTGCTGGCCATACCGCGCCGCTATCTGGTGGATCTGCACCATGTGGTGGAACGTGATTCCTATATGTCCAGAACCCACGTGGCCACCGGCGGCGGCTTCGTACTGTCGCTGGCGCTGATTCTGCTGGTGCATCTGCTGGGTCTGGAAAGCCGTATTCTGGCCTGGGCGCTGCTGGTGGCCACGGCGTTGATGTTTGTCGGTGCTGTTTTCGTCTGGCGTCGTCGCCGTAACCCGCCTTCACGGCTGTCGAAAGGGCCCTGGATGAGGTTGCCAAAGAGCCTGCTGGTATTCTCGGCGACCTTCTTTATCGTCACCCTGCCCGCCGCCGGCATTGTGCCGGGACTGTTCTCGCTGGACGGCGCCGGAGGCTGGATTGTCGCACTGCTGTTGCTGGCCGGTATCGGCTACGGCCTGGCGGAGATGCTGCCGGGGATGACCTGGGGCGGGCCGATGAAGCACGCCTTTGCCGGCGCCCTGCATCTGGCGTTTCATCGCCGTCCTGAGCGGTTTGGCGGTGGTCGTTCAACCGGACTCAAGCCTGTGGATCTGAGCCCGCAAAACCTGGATGAGAACAGTCTCGGCGTGGCTAAACCGATCGACTTTAAGTGGAACCAGCTGCTGGGGTTTGACGCCTGCGTGCAGTGCGGTCGTTGCGAGGCGATGTGCCCGGCCTTTGCCGCCGGCCAGCCGCTCAATCCCAAGAAGCTGATTCAGGACATGGTGGTCGGGCTGGCCGGCGGCAGCGATGCAAAGTACGCCGGCAGTCCCTATCCGGGCCGCGAGGTGGGCAGGGCCAAAGGCAGCCCCATGGAGATCATCACCGATGGCCTGGTGTCCGCCGAGACCCTGTGGTCCTGCACCACCTGCCGGGCCTGTGTGGAGGAGTGTCCGATGATGATCGAACACGTCGATGCCATCGTCGATATGCGCCGCTTTCTGACCCTGGAGAAGGGGGAGACCCCCAACAAGGGCGCGGAAACCCTCGATAATCTGATCGCCACCGATAATCCCGGTGGTTTTGAACCCGGCAGCCGGATGAACTGGGCGGCGGACCAGAACCTGCGGGTAATGGCCGATGTGAAAGAGGCCGATGTGCTGTTCTGGGTCAGCGACGGTGCCTTCGACATGCGCAGCCAGCGGATCCTGCGGGCTTTTGTGAAGGTGCTGAAAGCGGCCGGCGTCGACTTTGCGGTACTGGGCGATGAGGAACGGGACTGCGGTGACGTGGCTCGCCGACTGGGTGACGACGCCACCTTCCAGAGCCTGGCGAAACGTAATCTCGCGGTGCTCAACCGATACAAATTTAACCGCATAGTGACCACCGATCCCCATGCTTTCCATTGCCTGAACAATGAGTACGGCGACTTTTATCCTGAAGGGCAGGGCGGCGACTACGAGGTGCTGCACCACACCACCTTTATTAACGAGCTGGTGAAGGCGGGGCGGCTGAAGCTGGATCGCTTTAAGGGCGGCACCGTGACTTATCACGATCCCTGCTACCTGGGCCGCTACAACGGCGAATACGACTCCCCCCGGGAGCTGCTGGCCAGTCTCGGTATCGAGCTGGCGGAGATGGAACGTTCCGGATTCCGTTCCCGCTGTTGCGGCGGTGGCGGTGGCGCCCCGATCACCGATATCCCCGGCGAGCGCCGTATCGCCGACATGCGGATGGAAGATGTGACGGCCACCGGCGCCGAACTGGTGGCGGTGGGCTGTCAGCAGTGCACGGCGATGCTGGAAGGGGTGGTGGAACCCCGTCCGGAAATAAAAGATATCGCCGAACTGGTGGCGGACGGGCTTGCCGCAGAACAGCCAGCTTCGCAAAAGCCTGAGGAGGTGCGCTGATGAGCAGCGAGTATCCGGATATTCTCCGCCGCGATCCCCGTACCGAGTGGATCGCCCGCAACCGCCTGCATCCCCAGCATCAGGAGCTGGTGGCGCCGGCGGCAGAGGTCCGCGGTCCCTCCGGGCTGATTCGCAGGAATCCCCATGCGCTGGGCTATATCGGCCCGGCGGGTATTAAGCGTATCGACCGTTCCATGGCCGGCGGGCCGCAGCCGGTCAGTCACCGTAGCGCCGCCAGGGCGGCTCAGGAGGTCCAGCTACCGTTGCTGAGGGTGGAAAATCCCGACTTCTACGTGGTGGCTGTGACGGATATGGTGGGTGGTCGACTGACCTCTCATGATAAAGATGTGCTGGGCCAGGCTCACAAACTGGTGAAAGAAACCGCCGCCGGCGAAGCGGGCGCTGTGGTCGCCGTGGTGTTTGGCGACAGCAAAGAGGAAGCCTTCGACAGGGCCGGGGTGGATCGTCTGATCCATCTGCAGGGTGACGCCTACCAGGGCTACAGCCCGGAGCAGCGGGTGGCGGCGCTCACTGAAATTGAAGCCAGGCTGCAGCCCCGTTACTGGCTGTTCCCGGACAGTATTAACGGCGGCAGCGAGCTGGGCTCCCGGCTGGCGGCGCGCCTCGGTGAACGTCCGGCAACCCGAGCCTGGCAGGTGGACGCCGAGCAGTGCATCTGTCGCGGCGCCGGTGACAGTATCGATATTCACCGCCAGACGCCACGGTTGTTATTGCTGGCCGAAGAGTGTGCCGATCCGATCGACGAGAGCCGTCATGAAGTGTTGCCGGTGGCGCTGGACAGGCTGGCCGGAACCATCGCCCGTATCGAAGACCGGGGCCAGGTGGCGGTCGATCCTAATCAGATCCCGCTGGCCGAGGCTGAATTTATCCTGTCGGCCGGTAACGGCATTCACGACTGGGATCAGTTCCATCGGGCAGCCGAACTGCTGGGGGCCACCGAAGGCGCCAGCCGGGTGGCGGTGGATGATGGCTTTATGCCGCGTTTCCGACAGGTGGGCGCCACCGGTACCTGGGTCACCGCCCGGGTCTATCTGGCGGTGGGCATCTCCGGTGCCATCCAGCATATGCAGGGGATCGGTCAATGTGACAAGGTGGTCGCCATCAATACCGATGCCGGCTGCGATATGGTGAAACGGGCCGATCTCAGTGTGATCGGCGACAGCCAGCAGATCCTCGCGGAACTGCTGAAACTGATCGAACAGCGTCGCAGTGGAGGAACCGAAGATGCCGCATAACGCTACGGTCGCCACGCCGAAAGTGATCTCACTGGTGTCGGTAGGACGCCACCCCAAATCCGGCCGTGCCCGTCGCGCCGATCAGGATGCCCGTGCAGTTGAGCTGGGGCTGAAGCTGGCCGGGGAACGGTTGCAGATGCTACATGCCGGCGACGATCGACAACCGGCGCTGCGCAGTTATCTGGGCATGGGCCTGCAAGGGATGAAGGTGATCCACCAGCCCGACAATGCCGATGTTATCCCGGCCCTGAAGGGCTATCTGAATGACGAGCGTCCCGATATCGTCCTTACCGGAGTGCGGGCGGAAAGCGGCGAGGGTTCCGGTATGACTCCTTACCTGCTGGCCGAACAACTGGGCTGGCCGCTGGTAACCCGGATCGCCGATATTGTCGCCATCGACAACGGCGAGGCCGAGATCCTGCAGGCCCTGCCCCGTGGCCAGCGCCGGGCTATTCGGGTGCGGCTGCCCTTCGTCGCCAGTGTCGACCAGGCGGCGGAAGCGCCGCGCCAGAGTGCATTCGGCCCGGGTCAGCGCGCCGCCATCGATGGCACCAGCGCCGAAGTGGTCGATGACGAGCTGCGCTGTAACTGGCAGGAAACACCGGCCCGCAAGCGGCCAAAACGACTGAAAATCGCCAGAGCGAAGACCGCTGCCGACCGCTTTAAGGCGGCCACGGCTAAAGCTCAGGGCGGCGGCGGAAAAGTCCTTAAGAACGAATCCAGTGAAGAGAAGGCGCAGGCCATTCTCGATCTGCTGAGTGAAGAGGGGGTGCTGCGCTGACCTTCGCTTCAGTCTCCATTGCTATCTGCATTTACTGACTCACCCTCATTGCCGGGCGCCCGCCCGGCTTTTTTATGGGTGCCGTTTACCGGTGAACCATGTCAGTAAGTCCCGGCGTTCAGCCGCTACCCGGTGACGGAGTAAACAATCGTATCTGAGTTTCGTCAGTATTGTGTACAATCTGGTGAATTGCTCTATAATCCCCCCCTCCGTAAAATCGAGTCCGGCTTCTGACTGATGTTTGGGTTCCCTCGCCCCCAATGACAAAAAGGTTCTTTATGTCTGCTTTTACCTCCGCGCAGCTGCGCAAAGCCCTTGGCTTGCTGGTCCTGTTCCACCTGCTGATCATCGCCTCCAGTAACTATCTGGTGCAGCTTCCCTTTACCCTGTTCGGCCTGCATACCACCTGGGGGGCTTTCAGCTTTCCTTTCGTGTTTCTGGCCACGGATCTGACGGTCCGGATCTTCGGCGCTGAGCTGGCCCGGCGTATTATTCTGCGGGTGATGATTCCGGCGCTGCTGCTCTCCTACTCGCTGTCGGTGCTGTTCTACGAGGGGGCCTGGCAGGGTATCGGCCAGCTGGCGGAATTTAATCTGTTTGTCGCCCGTATCGCGATCGCCAGCTTTATGGCCTATCTGCTGGGACAGATTCTGGATGTGCAGGTATTTAACCGGCTGCGCCGAAACCGCCGCTGGTGGGTGGCGCCGGCCTGTTCAACGGTGCTGGGTAACGGCCTCGATACCCTGGCCTTCTTCGCCATCGCCTTCTATCAGAGCCCGGACCCCTTTATGGCCGCCAACTGGACGGAAATCGCCCTGGTGGACTATGGCTTTAAGCTGGTGATCAGTCTGCTGCTGTTCCTGCCGATGTACGGGGTGTTGCTGAACTTCCTGACCCGTCGGCTCACTGATACTGACTCGGGGTTGCAGCCGCAGCAGGCCGGTTAAGCCGGTCTCCGGAAGACGCTAACATCAGTTGGAGTCGGAAACACAGGGTTTCATTTGAATTCCCGGGGTTGCTGATTGCCCCTTTTCGCCCGACGGCGAGTTAAGGTCTTTGGGCGGCCAAAGACCTTAACAATCCAAAGCCACCCCTGCTGTTTGGCTGGCTTTGCCAGCTTCCCTGCGCGTTTCGCTTGTAAATGGGTGCTGTGGAACTCGGCCGCTTCGCGACCTCAAACAGTCCTCGCACTGATCCATTTACAAGCTGCAATGCTCGGCTGCACAGAAGGGGAAGCCAAGCCCGTGCCTGTATCCAACACTGCTTCTGCCTGCTGGCTAACTCAGAACTACCTGCTGGCACCCAAATTCCCTTTTGCCACCGCCGAGCCCCGCAGGCTGAAGCGGGATGAAGCAAGCGCTTGTCTGAGGCCGTAGGCCGAGTTCGCGCAGCGCCCGCTTCGGTCGAGGAGTGAGGGCAGCCGCAGGCCGGTGGCATGGGCGGGCTTTCTTTGCTTCCGTTTCTTTGCCCCGCAGCAAAGAAATGAAGGCGCCCGGCTGGGCGCAACCCGATCTATCAGCTGAACTCTATAATTCAGTAACAGTTTTTGCTTGTAGAGTTCGTCGATAGTCCGCTTTTCGCCCGACGGCGAGTTAAGGTCTTTGGGCGGCCAAAGACCTTAACAATCCAAAGCCACCCCTGCTGTTTGGCTGACTTTCCAGCTTCCCTGCGCGTTTCGCTTGTAAACGAGTGCTGCGACAGGCGCAGCCTGAACAGCTTCAGCTGGCCCGGAGGGTTGGTGCCTGCACCAATAACCGAGGCCGCTTTGTGGCTTCAAACAGTCCTCGCACTGATCCGTTTACAAGCTGCAATACTCGGCTGCCCAGAAGGGAAGATTGATTCCGTGCCAGCAACTGACACTGCTACCACATGCAGATCAACACAGAGCTATCAGCCGGCAACTGATCCCCTTTGCCACCGCCGAGCCCCGCAGGCTGAAGCGGGATTAAGCAAGCGCTTGTCTGAGGCCGCAGGCCGAGTTCGCGCAGCGCCCGCTACAGTCGAGGAGTGAGGGCAGCCGCAGGCCGGTGACATAGGGCGGGTTCTCTTTGCTTCTGTTTCTCTGAACCGTTTCAGAGAAATGAAGGCGCCCGGCCAGGCGCAATCTGAACTGGCAGTTGAATTCTGTAATTCAGGACTACTAATTCGGATCTGCCGGGATTGCCGATCGCTGCCGTTCGGTACGGTCAGCGCCAGATCTCCGCCAGTGGTGTATCCGGCGAATAATGATGGGCGATCTGCGCCTGCAGCAGCTCCGCCGATGCCAGCGCGTCAGTCAGCGCATGATGAAGCTGGTAGCCGGGCAGCCCATAGCGTAACCGGCTGTCGGCCAGACGGATCGACACCGGCTTTCGGCCCATCAGTCGGGACCAGAAACCCAGAGGGCGACGTCGGTGCAGGCGGGCCTCAAGGTCCATGGTGTCGACCACCGGAAATTCGATACCCTCACCGATTCGCTGCCGCAGAGCGGCGTCGAGAAACCCCCGTTCGATGGCCCGGTGATGGACAACCACGATACGGCCGGCCAGACACTCCAGCAGTGGCTCCAGAATTTCGGTCAGGTCCGGTGCCTCACTGACGTCGGAGTGGGTGATGCCGTGAATTACCACGGACTGATTTACCAGCGGTCGGGCCGGATTGATAATCCAGTGACGGGATTGTCGGCAGAAGATTCGCCGCAGGCTGAAGGGCACCAGACCGATACTGACGATATCGTGGCTGAGGGGGGCCAGACCGGTGGTTTCGAAATCCATCGCCACAAAGGAGACGTCGCTGACCGGTGTATCGCCGGTGGGACTTCCCGCTCCGTAATAACGTTGCAGCAGCGGATGGCGGACCTCCTCAGCGCGTCGCCTGAATAGTAGCGGCCAGTCCGGAATGGTCTCGGTTCGGGGAGCAAGGTTAAGGGGCGGTATCACAGGCTGACCTCAACCGGAGCGTCGGGACTGGTAGCGGAATTTCAGGAACTTCTGGGCATTACGGAGGATACTGAAGGCATCCTTGAGGTTGCGGCGCTCGAAATCGGACAGGTTTTCCGGCTCGATGTTGTTGTCCGCGTCCCGGCCGGCTTCAAGATCCAGCGCCTGGTGGCGAATCCGTACCAGCGAGATAAATTCCAGCGCATCACGCAGATCGGAACCTTTACCCCGGGGCAGCAGATCGGCGTCGAGTACATCGTTAAGGCGCTCGAAGGAGTTGCGGGAGCTGGAGCCCACCGCCAGGGCATGCACTCTGATCAGGTCTGCCAGCGGTGCGGTGCCTCTGCGCTTGAGGTTGATGGAGTTGTTGTGGCGACCATCCTGCTCCATCACGAAATCTCTGAAGAACCCCAGCGGCGGCGTACGATTCAGGGCATTGCGGGCCAGACAGGCCAGAAAGCGCGGATTACGGCGGGCCCGCCGCACCACAAACTCGTTGAGCTGGTCGGCCCAGTCGATGCGGCCCCAGACGCCGGCCAGGTCGAAGAAGATGGAGCTGTTCAGCAGCCCCTGGGGGTTGGGGTTGTCGATCCAGTCGGCGAAGCAATCCTCCCACTCCCGACGGGTTTTACGCCACTGGGGGTTGGTGGCCATGATCTCGCCTTTGCAGTAACTGTAGCCGCAGGCCGCCAGACCGTCACAGACAAAAGTCGACAGCTGTTCAAAGTAGGCGTTGTGTCGTTCCGGATCGTAGTTGTCTCCGAGGATCAGGGCGTTGTCCTGGTCGGTGACGATCAGCTGTTCGTCCCGGGCCATGGAACCCAGCGCCAGGAAGCAGTAGGGCACGGGTGGCGGACCGAGGGCCTCTTCGGCCAGTTCCAGCAGACGCTGCTTAAAACTGCAGCCGATCACGGCCATGGCACTGCCGATCATATGGGAGTTGGCGTCTTCGTTGACCATCCGCACAAAGCAGGCGCGTACCGCCTCTGACAGGGCCGCCAGCTCTTCGGTGTTCTGGCAGCGGAAGATGCCGCTGACCACATAGAGACTGTTCTGGGACTCATAGCGGACGATGTCCGACAGGCAGATGACTCCGATCAGCCGTTTATGTTTGAGCACCGGCAGGTGATGCAGGTTGTAACGCAACATGGCCAGCATCGCTTCAAAGGCATAGGCGTGATGATCGAGGCTGATCAGGTCGGTTGACATAATCTCGGAAACCGGTGTCTGCAGCGACAGCCCTTTCGCCAGCACCCGGCTGCGCAGATCGCGGTTAGTAATGATCCCTGCCAGCCGCGGGTCTGAATCTCTGTCCTCCCCCTCGGCGTCGGCATCGGTAATCAGCAGCGATGAGACGCACTCCCGGGTCATGATGACGGCGGCATTCTGAATGGTTTCGGTGGTGCTGACGGTGACCGGTTCCCGGGAGATCAGCGCTGTCACCCGGGAGGTCATCAGATCGCTGGCGTCCTGCTGGCGGGAAACGGTCTGGCGCAGGCGGGTGCGGTCCTCAACTTCTACGAAGTCCGCAAATTCGACAAAGCGATCACAGAGGTTACTGAATACCGCTTCCGGGATGCAGTAGACCAGGGTGTCTTCCAGGGCGCTGGTGGGCAGTCGTACCCGGTTATTCATCAACAGCCCCATCTGGCCGAACAGGTCGCCTTCGCTGATCCGGTCATAGAGTTTGCCGTCGCGGCGGAAGATCTCCACCGAACCGCTGCGAATCATATAAAGATCGTGGATCTCATCGCCGAAGCTGAGAATCGGGCTGCCTGCCCGGAAATAGCTGACTTCGATCTCCCGGGCGATTTGCTGCAGAGCCTCTTCCGGCAGCGTGCTGAAGGGTGGGTGCTGTCCCAGAAATCCACATATTTCCAGCTGTTCCGCCTGCATAATCTGTCCTGTTCGGTTGCGGTATCCGCTCTGGTTGCTGATCGGAAGCCGCACGGCCCCAAGTCTGTATCAGTGTACTGACCATGGAACCGGAGTTTTATGCCTCTGCGCCCCGAAGATACGCGTACGCGTCGCCCTCAGGCCATAAACATACGGATGACCGCCTGAAAAGTGCTACCCTGTCGGCCGTTTGTTGCAGGCCGGTCGTTTCCGGAACAGCCTTGCCGACCACCACTGAGCCCGGACCTTCCACAGAGAGGAAACGTTCAGATCTGACGCTGAACAGTGGCAAAAATGTCGATATCGGACATAAACACCGGTTTTGATGTCGCTATAAGGATAATGGCTGCTGACCAGCTCCGTAAGATGGTATATGTCGCCGGAGGTGCATGGATCGTCATCTTCGGACTACGCGCTTTGATACGCAACAAAAACAATAACTATCGCAGGAGTAATTCGATGAATGAGAATGCTCAATTGTCGGGAAGTCTGACGACCCAGTCGGAATCGGACTACGACACTGACTACAAGGTGGGCCAGGATAACGTCCAGGTGATGGGCATGGATATCCACAATCCCGTCTTTGGCATCAGTGCCGTGCTGATTCTGCTGTTTGTCGTCGGTGCGCTGGCATTCCCGGCAGAATCGAAAGATATGCTGGTCGGGGCTCGCGGCTGGTCGATCGCTAACTTCGACTGGCTGTTTATGATCGGTGGTAACGTCTTCGTACTGTTCTGCCTGGCAATGATCGTATTGCCAGTGGGTAAGATTCGCCTGGGTGGCGCCAACGCAAAACCTGAATTCTCCCGGCCCTCCTGGCTGGCGATGCTTTTTGCCGCCGGTATGGGCATCGGTCTGATGTTCTGGAGTGTGGCTGAGCCTGTCGCTTACTACACCGACTGGTATGGCACTCCGCTTAACGCCGCCGCCAAGACACCGGAAGGTGCCGCCATGGCGATGGGCGCGACCATGTTCCACTGGGGACTGCATCCCTGGGCTATTTATGGTGTTGTCGCACTGGCACTGGCTTTCTTTACCTACAATAAGAAGCTGCCATTGACCATTCGCTCCGCCTTCTATCCACTGCTGGGTGACCGTGTCTGGGGTCCCATTGGCCACGTTATCGATATCCTTGCAGTACTGGCCACCATCTTCGGTCTGGCGACCTCGCTGGGTCTGGGGGCGCAACAGGCTACCAGTGGTCTCAGCCACCTGTTCGGCGCCGACAACACCATCAACACCCAGATCGCCGTGATCGTGGTGGTTACCGCCATCGCCCTGTTCTCGGTGGTGCGTGGCCTCGACGGCGGCGTCAAACTGCTCAGTAACATCAACATGGTGATTGCGCTGGTGCTGCTGCTGTTTGTGATCATCGCCGGTTCCATCGGTGGTTTCTTCGGCAATCTGGGACTGCTGCTGGGCAGCTACGTCGAGAACATCGTTCCTCTCAGTAACTGGGTCGGCCGCGAAGATGAAACCTGGTACCATGGCTGGACTGTGTTCTACTGGGCCTGGTGGATCTCCTGGTCTCCTTTTGTTGGCATGTTTATCGCGCGGGTCTCCAAAGGTCGTACCGTTCGCGAGTTCATGATCGCTGTACTGCTGATTCCTACCCTGATGTCTGCGGTCTGGATGGCTGCCTTCGGCGGTAATGCTCTGGACCAGGTCCAGAACAGCATCGGTGAACTGGCTAACGGCGTGGGTGATGTCTCTCTGACTATGTTCCACATGCTGGCCAATATGCCGCTGGCTGAGATCACCTCCGGTATGGCGATTATCCTGGTGCTGGTGTTCTTCATTACCTCCTCCGACTCCGGTTCGCTGGTTATCGACAGCATCACCGCCGGTGGTAAGGTCGATGCGCCGGTGACTCAGCGTGTCTTCTGGGCAACTATGCAGGGCCTGATCGCCGGTGCGCTGCTGTTCGGCGGTGGTGCCGATGCCCTGAAAGCGCTGCAGGCAGGTGCTATTACGGCGGGTCTGCCGTTTACGGCCATCCTGCTGCTGATGTGCGTCAGCCTCTATAAGGGTCTGAAACAGGAACTTCGATAACCTTTCTGATCCGTTGGGTTATCAGGTACTGAGCCGGCCTTCGGGCCGGCTTTCTTTTGTCTGCAGTATCGGTGTGGCCGACAGGCGAAACAGCTGTTTCAACAGGATCCTGACCTGTCAGGTTTGCTGGAGGTTCCGTTTTCGCCCTGATGGCGAGTTAAGGTCTTTGGGCGGCCAAAGACCTTAACAATTCAAAGCCGCCCCTGCTGTTTGGCTGGCTTCGCCAGCTTCCCTGCGCGTTTCGCTTGCAAATGGGTGCGCAGCCTGAACAGCTTCAGCTGGCCCGCAGAGTTGGTGTCTGCACCAATAACCGAGGCCGCTTTGTGGTCTCAATCAGTCCTCACACTGATCCATTTACAAGCTGCAATGCTCGGCAGCACAGAAGGGGAATCTGGTCCGTGCCAGCAATGAATGCAGTTACTGTCGGCAAACTGATACAGAGGTCATCGGCTGGCACCCATTACCCTTTGCCACCGCCGAGCCCCGCAGGCTGAAGCGGGATAAAGCAAGCGCTTGTCTGAGGCCGAAGGCCGAGTTCGCGCAGCGCCCGTTTCAGTCGAGGAGTGAGGGAAGCCGAAGGCCGGTGGCATGGGGCGGGTTTTCTTTGCTTCCGTTTCTTTGGCCCGCGGCAAAGAAATGAAGGCGCCCGGGTGGCGCAACCTGAACTATCGGTTAAATACAGTAATTCAGGATTAATTCTGGTCTGACGAGTCTGCTGATAACCCCGTTTTCGCACTGACGGCGAGTTAAAGTCTTTGGGCGCCCAAAGACCTTAACAATCCAAAGCCGTCCCTGCTGTTTGGCTGGCTTCGCCAGCTTCCCTGCGCGTTTCGCTTGCAAACGGGTGCTGCGACTGGCGCAGCCTGAACAGCTTCAGATGGCCCGCAGAGTTGGTGTCTGCACCAATAACCGAGGCCGCTTTGCGGCCTCAAACAGTCCTCGCACTGATCCATTTACAAGCTGCAATGCTCGGCAGCACAGAAGGGGAACCTGGTCCGTGCCAGCAATGAATGCAGTTACTGTCGGCAAACTGATACAGAGGTCATCGGCTGGCACCCATTACCCTTTGCCACCGCCGAGCCCCGCAGGCTGAAGCGGGATAAAGCAAGCGCTTGTCTGAGGCCACAGGCCGAGTTCGCGCAGCTTCCGCTGCAGGTGAGGAGTGAGGGCAGCCGAGGCCGGTGGCATGGGCGGGTTTTCTTTGCTTCCGTTTCTTTGGCCCGTGGCAAAGAAACGAAGGCGCCCGGCAAGGCGCAAATAGGACTATCAGCAGACCTCTGCAATTCAGGAACAATCCGGAATCTAAGTATGCCGGGGTCTTCTGTCTCCCGGGTGTTGAGGGATTTCCATCTTGCTCCGGACTTAAAAACAGCTTTCTGGTCGCAGACAGAACAGTATTCCCCGAATCCAGAGCTGTTTTCACACCCGCTTTACCGCCAGAATAAGAACATCGTTGTAAACCGGATCAGATGAGGACTCCTCGCTATGATGATCGCCGACCTTGTGGACCAGGACGACTTTCGTGAGCGACTGACGGAACTGGGTGTTGCCCTGGCAGCGGATCTCAGCCCCGAGCAGTGTGTTGCCGAAGCACTGCAGTGGCACGGGCTGCAACCGCAGCCGGAAACCCGCCTTGCCGAGCTGTTTAACGCGCTGCTGAAGCACGCGGACCTGCTGCTGCCGGAGGTTAAGCAGGCCGTCGAGCGCGGACTGGCACAGCTCTGACCAGACGGTGGCAGGACCGTTCTCCGCCGAGGTTATCCCAGCGCCACCAGTACCAGTCCACAGAACATCACCATCACTCCCGTCAACCGGACGGGGCTTACCTGTTCTTTCAGAATCAGCAGACCCAGTAACACCCCCACCGGAATACTCAGCTGGCGAAAGGCCACCACATAACTGACGTCATCCACATGGAGCATGGCCGCCAGCACCAGCCCGTAGGTGAGGGTGGTACCGATGCCCACCAGTATGATCGGGGATTTTGGTGTCGTTCTGAGAGCGGCTATCTGGGCCCGGCCGCTGCTGCTGACTGTCAGCGTCGCCAGGAAGCAGAGAGCGGCAAACAGGCTCATCAGCGAGATATAGAGTAGCGAGGATTCGGTGGTCGACAGCAGCAGTTGCTGCTGTAGCTGTTGCATCGCCCGGCTGTCGATCACCGAATAACCGGTGGTGCCGACCGCCGCCAGCACGGCAAACAGGCAACCGATATTGAGATACTGGCCGATATGCCAGTGCTGAAGGCGGGTCACCGGTAGCAGAAAGGTGCCGGCGACGATCAGCAGCATACCCGCCAGGGCCGCCTGTGACAGTGCTTCGGGACCGCTGACCAGCAGGGTAAAAGTGCCGACCATCAGTACCGGCATCGACCGGGCGATGGGGTAGGCCACCGACAGGTCGCCGTTGCGGTAGGCGGCCCCCAGCGCCATGTTATAGAAGGTCTGGGCGATTCCGGTGGCGATCAGCAGCAGCCAGAGCTGTTGAGGGATGCGAGGCAGAATCTCGGCATAGTACCCCAGCACAGGAAGCGTACAGAGGGCGCCGACCATCATCGCCGCCATCAGAAAGCCGGCGCTGGCCTGGCGACTCTTGACCAGCATATTCCAGCCGGCGTGAATAAACGCGGAGATCACCACCAGCAGAACAGCAGTCAGGCTCATTGTTGTGTTTCTGCCATTGAGGTCCCTCTCAGACCGGCTGTTGGGCGCCGTCAAGAATATCAAAGATCTCCGCCACGCTACTCAGTACATAGTCGGCATCCTCACAGAGCTGATCGTGATTACTGGTGCCGGTCAGTACTCCGATAGCCAGCCCGGCGCCGGCACGGCGCCCCATCTCGATATCGTGAAGGTTATCACCGATGACGATTACTTCGGACTGGTCCAGACCGGTCTGTTGGCAGAAGGCGTGGACCATGCCCGGACCGGGCTTGGCACCGTGACCGCTGTCGTAGCCGCAGACAAAGTCCAGATGCTCGAGAATGTCGAAGGGTGCCAGCGAATGCCTGGCGCCCTGCTCGCTGTCGCTGGTGGCGATTCCCAGTTTGATATCCCGCTGCTTCAGAGAGTGGAACAGGGTTGCCAGGTCGGTTACCGGCACGCCGTTTTCAGCCCCCGCCTGGCGAAAGATCGTATCCATTCGGGCGACCATATCCAGTGGTCTGTCACCCTCAAGCAGTCCGGCCCAGCAGTCGGCAATCTCCTCGGTATTGCCGGCGGCCAGCAGCGAGCCGCTGAGGATAATATCCAGGTCCGGATCATAACCGCTGGCGTGCAGCATCCGATCTGCCAGTTGCAGATCGCCGCTGGCCACCCAGCCGGCGGCCTGGCGGATGCCCGGCATCCAGGTGGCCATAAAATCCAGCAGGGTACCGTCCTTATCAAACAGAATGCCTTTATATTGACTCATGGTATCGCTCTGTTCCGATGAATTTAACAATTGAAATCTCCGCAGCTCTGCGGCTAGCCCGGCTCGCTCAGCGGCGATGCCGGTACCTGGCTGCGCAGGCGACTCGATCGCAGCTCGCCGGCCCGGTCCAGCAGGGGATAGGCGACTGAAGCCAGATGGGAGTTGATTCGTTTCAGGTCCCGCAGCAGGTCCAGGAACAGGGCGCTGTCCGCAGGACTGACTGCCGCCTGTTCCCGTAACCGGCGCTGGTGGGCATCGATGGCCCGGCGCTCGTTTTCCCGAATCGCCATTTTCTGTTCCAGCAACTGGCGGGCGTCGGCCAGGTCGCCGGTCATCAGTACGCTGAAGGCCAGTTTCATATTGGCCTGGGTGGCTTCATACAGCTGTTCAACCGCGCCGGTGTCGGCACTGCTGAACTGGGCCTGCTGAGTGACCGCCTTCCTGACCAGTTCCGCCAGGCTGGTTTCGATAATGTCGCCGACGTGTTCGAGGTTGGTGGTGAAGGTCATGATCTGGCTGCAGCGCTGACGCTGCTGCTGATCCAGCGATTTACGGCTCAGTTCGGTCAGGTAGAGTTTGATCTTTTCGTGGTACTCATCCACCAGGTCGTCGGTCTGGCAGATCTTCTCCATCGGTGCGCTGTCCCGCTGACGCAGCGCATCGAAGCTCCGGTGCACCATCATCTCCAGCAGGTCGCCCATTCGCAGCACTTCCCGCAGAGCGTGGGAAAGAGCGAGGCTGGGACTGGCCAGGTCGCTGCGGTCCAGATAGCGTGGCCGCAGGCTGACTTCATCCTCCTCCCGCTCCGGCAGCAACCAGCGCGTCAACTGGCCCGTGCAGTGCACCAGCGGCAGAAACAACAGCGCCAGGCCGAGGTTGAACAGCAGGTGGAAATTGACCAGCTGGCGACCGGCTTCGGGCTCCAGCTGCGGCAGCCAGAGGCCGATCTCTGACAACCAGGGTAACAGCAGGGCGACCCCGGTCAGTCGGAACAGAAAATTGCCAAGCGGCGGCCGTCGAATGGCCGGTTCCGATGCCAGGGTGGCCAGCATCGGTGGCAGGGCGCCGCCCAGGTTGGCCCCGAGGATAAGCGCGAAGCCGACATCCAGGGGCAGCGACTGCGAAGCGGCCAGTGAGACCACCAGCAGCACGGTGGCCAGGCTGGAATGAGCCAGCAGACTGATCAGCGCACCGATCAGCAGCGCCAGCACCGGCTCATTGGCAAGCGACGCCAGCAGGTACTGGATCAGCGTCGATTCCCGCATCGGCGTTGAAGCGCCGATGATCAGTTGCAGAGCCTGCAGCATCAGCCCGAGGCCGATCACTGTACGGCCCAGGTGTTTCTGCAGTTCGCTGCGGGCACTGAGGAACAGGCAGGTGCCGGCAAAAAGTAATATTGGATTCAGCAGCGACAGATCAAAGGACAGAGCCTGGGCCACCAGGGTGGTGCCGACATCGGCACCCAGCAGCAGTGCCAGCGCCGGAGCGGTGGCTACCATGCCCTGGCCGGAGAAGGAGCTGGCCAGCAGCGCGGTGGCGGTACTGCTCTGTAACAGGCAGGTGATGCCGATTCCGGCGAAAAATGCCTTAAAGCGGTTGGAGAGACTGCGACCGAGATGACGGCGCAGCCTGCCACCGAAGGCCCGGGTCATACCGGTGCGGACCATCCGCAGTCCCCACAGCAGCAGCGCCACGGCGCCGAGCAGGTTGATCAGAACGGTGGTCCCTATCGCCATTGTTGCTGTAATCCTTTCATCTGTATTGCCGAACCTCCGGGTGTTCTGTTCAGGGCCGTAGCCGCGGGCTCCGACCGCGACCGGCCGGCGGTTTCGTCTTTACCGTTCTGTCGCCCTCGGGGCGGGCTGCTACGGGTTATCTGTTTCTGGTAGCAGCGGGCTCCGACCGCGACCGGCCGGCGCTTTCGTCGTTCCGTTTAGTCGCCCTCGGAGCGGGCTGCTACGGGTTATCTGTTTCTGGTAGCAGCGGGCTCCGACCGCGACCGGCCGGCGTTTTCGTTGCTCCGTTCAGTCGCCCTCGGCGCGGGCTGCTACGGGTTATCTGTCTCTGGTAGCAGCGGGCTCCGACCGCGATCAGCCGGCAGTTCCGATTTTCCGTTCTGTCGCCCCGGCGCGGGCTGCTACGGGTCGTCTGTCTCTGGTAGCAGCGGGCTTCGACCGCGATCAGCCGGCAGTTCCGATTTTCCGTTCTGTCGCCCTCGGAGCGGGCTGCTACGGGTCGTCTGGCTCCGGTAGCAGCGGGCTCCGACCGTGACCGGCCGGCAGTTCCGATTTTCCGTTCTGTCGCCCTCGGACCGGCTGCTACGGGTTATCTGTCACTGGTAGCAGCGGGCTCTGACCGCGACCGGCTGGCAGTTCCGATTTTCCGTTCTGTCGCCCTCGGAGCGGGCTGCTACGGGTTACCTGTCTCCGGTAGCAGCCCGCTCCGACCGCGACCGGCTGGTGGCTCCGATTTTCCGTTCTGTCGCCCTCGGCGCGGGCCGTTACGGGTTGTCTGTACCAGGTAGCAGCGGGCTCCGACCGCGACCGCTTGACGGTTTCGAATCCGCTGCCAGATCAGTTGCCCGCCGACTCCATCCGGCGGCTGCTCAGTACCCGGTCCAGCCAGTCCAGCTCCATCTCCGGAACCGAGGAGAGCAGCAGGTCGGTGTAATCGTCATAGGGGGGTGACAGCACCTGTGAGCGGCTGCCGAACCGTACCAGCTCTCCCTGATACATCACCGCGATGCTGTCGGAGATGGCCCGTACTGTGGCGATATCGTGGGTGATAAACAGATAGGCCACCTGATGCTGTTGTTGCAGCCGCATCAGCAGCTTCAGGATCTCTTCGGCCACCAGCGGATCGAGGGCGGAGGTGACCTCGTCGCAGATAATCAGGTCCGGCTTCGCCGCCAGCGCCCGGGCAATGCAGATCCGCTGCTTCTGGCCACCGGAGAGTTCGGCGGGATAACGGTCGATATACTTTTCGCCCAGCTCGATCTGCTCCAGTAGTTCGATCACCCGCCGGCGTTTAGCCTGCCCCTTCAGGCCAAAGTAGAACTCCAGCGGGCGACCGATGATCTGCAGGATGGTGTGGCGAGGATTCATCGCCACATCCGCCATCTGATAAATCATCTGTAACCGTCGCAACTGATCCTTGTTGCGCTGCTTCAGCGCTGCCGGCAGTGGCTCGCCGTTAAAGCGGACCTCTCCTTCGCGGGGCGGCAGCAGGCCGGTGATCACCCGGGCCATGGTCGACTTACCGGAGCCGGATTCACCGACGATCGCCAGAGTCTGTCCGGCATGCAGTCGCAGCGACACATCACTGAGGATTCGGTTGTGGCCATCGTAGGAGGCGTCGATATGGCTGACCTCCAGCAGCGGCGTGCTGTCCGGTACAGGCTGTTCCGGTTTCTGGTCGGAACGACTGGCCACCAGGCTGCGGGTGTAGTCCTGTTGCGGGTTATTGATGATCTGTTCGGTGGTGCCGTACTCCACGGTCTTACCGTTTCTCAGCACCATGATCTCATCGGAGATCTGGGCCACCACCGCCAGGTCATGGGTGATATAGAGGGCTGCGGTATGGGTCTCGTGGATGGCGTGGCGAATCGCCGCCAGCACGTCGATCTGGGTGGTGACATCCAGCGCCGTGGTCGGCTCGTCGAAGACGATCAGATCCGGCTTCGAGCACAGCGCCATGGCGGTCATCGCCCGCTGTAACTGGCCGCCGGAGACCTGGTGGGGATAGCGGCGGCCGAAGTTTTCCGGATCCGGCAGTCCCAGGCTGGCAAACAGACTGTTAGCAAAGGTGGTGGCTTCGCTGCGGGACATCAGCCGGTGCTCCAGCGCCGATTCGATCACCTGGTCGCCGAGCCGATGGGCCGGATTAAAAGCGGCGGCCGCCGACTGGGCCACATAGGCCACCCGCACGCCGCGAATCTGCCGGACCTGCTGGCGGGAGAAATCGAGGATATCCTCGCCGTTCAACAGTACCTGGCCGCCGGTGATCTCACAGCCGCCGCGGCCATAGGCCATACTGGACAGGCCTATGGTGGATTTACCCGCTCCGGATTCGCCGATCAGCCCCAGCACATGGCCCTTCTGCAGCTGAAAGGAAACGTCGTCGACGATCACCATATGGTGCCGCTCTTCGCCGGGAAAGGCGATATTGGCGCCGATCCGCAGGTTACGGACATCCAGCAGCGGCTGTTCGTCGCCTGACTGTTGCCGGTCGGCGCAAAAGATCACTTCACTCATTAGCCCCGACCTCCCTTCAGGCTGGTGGTGCGACTGAGAATGGAATCCACCACCAGGTTGATGCTGATGGTCAGGATGGCGATGGCGGCCGCTGGAATCAGCGCCGCGGGGATGCCGAAGACGATGCCGTCCTTGTTCTCTTTAACCATGCTGCCCCAGTCCGCATCGGGTGGCTGAATACCCAGCCCCAGGAAGCTCAGGGTGCTGAGGAACAGCACCGCGAAGGCAAACCGCAGACCGAATTCGGCAAACAGCGGCGACAGCGCGTTGGGCAGAATTTCCCGGAAGATAATCCACAGGGTCTTTTCGCCCCGCAGCCGTGCCGCCTCGACAAAATCCAGCACGGCGATATCCACCGCCACCGCCCGTGACAGGCGGAATACCCGGGTGGAATCGAGCACCCCCATCACCAGAATCAGGGTGATCATGCTGGCCGGCAGTACCGACAGCACCACCAGCGCAAAAATAAGCGTCGGAATCGCCATCATCAGATCGTTAAGCCGGCTCAGCAGCTGATCGACCCGTCCCCCCAACACTGCGGCCAGAAACCCCAGAAAGGTGCCCATAAAGAAGGACAGCAGGGTGGCGGCTCCCGCCACGAAGAAGGTATTGCGGGCGCCCCAGATCAGCCGGGTCAGCAGGTCCCGGCCGATCTGATCGGTGCCGAGCCAGAACTGTGATGAGATTGGCTCCCAGACTTCACCGACGATCTCGTCGGGTCCGTAGGGGGCCACCCAGGGGGCGAAGATAGCCGCCAGGGCGAAGATAATCAGACTCAGCAGCCCCAGCCGGGCGCCCCAGCTGAGATGGACCAGCATAATGCTGCGCTTTTCGAACGCGTCCGATACCACCCCGATCAGGCCGGACTGCGGATTGGAACCCTTGTTGTCGGTGGACTGCGGCTGGTCGTCCTTAATCGCTTTATTAGCTATCATCGCTTACCTCGGATGCCGCAACCGCGGGTTGGCGATAATCGCCATAATGTCCGCGAACATGTTCAGGAAGATGTAGATTGCTGCGAAGATCAGGCCCGCTGCCTGCACCACCGGCACATCGCGTTTGGTGACGTGATCCACCAGCAGCTGTCCCATCCCCGGGTAGACGAAGATGATCTCCACCACCACGACACCCACCACCAGGTAGGCCATGTTCAGTACCACCACGGTGATGATCGGCGAGATGGCGTTGGGAAAGGCGTGGCGGAAGATAATGGTAAATGGGCTCAGCCCCTTCAGCTCGGCGGTTTCCACATAGGGGCTGGACATCACATTGAGGATCGCTGCCCGGGTCATCCGCATCATATGGGCCAGCACCACCAGGGTCAGGGTGGCACAGGGCAGGGCGATCGCCTTAATCTTGTCGCCGAAAGACATGCCCTGGTAGATGATCGAATCGGAGGGTAGCCAGCCGAGATTGACCGCGAACAGCATAATCAGCAGATAGCCGATAAAGAACTCCGGCAACGAGATTGCCGCCAGGGTGGTCATCGAGATCAGCTTATCGATAAAGCCGTTGCGGTAATGGACCGCGATCATCCCCAGCAGCACCGCCAGTGGTACCGCCACCAGTGCTGACCAGCCGGCCAGAAACAGGGTGTTGCTCAGCCGCTCGGCGATCATCCGGCCGATATCCTGGCCACTGGTCAGAGAGGTGCCGAGATCACCGCTGAGTACCCCGCCGAACCAGCCCAGGTAGCGCTCATAGGCCGGTCGGTTCAGGCCCATCTCGGCGCGCAGGTTGGCCACCGCTTCCGGAGTGGCGGACTGGCCGAGAATGCTCTGGGCGACATCGCCGGGCAGCATCTCGGTGCCGGCGAAGATCACCAGCGAGATTGCCACCAGCAGCAGGAGACCAAGCGCGACGCGCCTGGCCACCATCACCACCAGCGGATTGCTGATCAGAGCAGCCATCATCAGGCCAGCCAGCAGCGCAGCAGGGAGAAGCCGTTGGAGAGTTCGCCGATCGGATCCTCGACGTAACCCTGCACCTTGCCGGAGATACCGTCGATGTAGTCGTTGAACATCGGTACGATCAGGCCGCCGTCATCCCGCAGCATCAGCGCCATCTCACGGTACAGCGCCTTGCGCTTCGGCTGATCCAGCTCGACCCGCGCTTGTACCAGCAGCTTGTCAAACTCGGGACGGAACCACTTGGTGTCGTTCCAGTCGGCATCGGACTTGTAGAACACCGAGTACTGCTGATCCTGAGTCGGGCGTCCGCCGGTGTAGGAGGCGGAGAAGGGCTCTTTGTTCCAGACATTGGACCAGTAGCCGTCGGAAGGCTCGCGCTTAACATTGATCTTAATACCCGCCTTCGCCGCGTGCTGCTGATACAGCACCGCCGCATCCAACGCACCGGGGAAGGCAACGTCAGAGACTTTCAGCTCCACCGGACCGGTGTGGCCGGACTTCTTAAAGTAATGGGCGGCCCTGTCAGGATCGTAGCTGCGCTGCTCGATATCCTCCGGGAACAGGCCGTAGGCGGCGTTGATGGGGAAGTCATTGCCCACCGAACCGTAACCGTGCAGTACCCGCTTCACCATCTCTTCACGGTCGATACAGAGCTTCATCGCCATCCGCAGATCGGCATTGTCGAAAGGCTTCCTGTTACAGTGCATCAGGAACGGATAATGGCCGCGGCCGGGGGTGTTGACGATATTGACGTTGGGCAGACGCGCCATCAGCTTCGCGGTCTTGGGATCCACCAGGTTGATAAGATGGACGCGGCCGGAGCGCAGTGCCGACATCCGGGCGGTCTGGTCATTAAGGACCAGCACCTCCACCGAGTCGGCATGACCGACATCGGGATTCCAGTGGTTGGCAAAGCGGGTACCGGCGTAGCGGACGCCGTGCTCCGCCACCTCCACTTTATAGGCGCCGGTGCCGATACCGGCGTCAGGCTGGTCGATGCCGCCACCGGGCTGAATGATCAGATGGTAGTCGGTCATCAGGTAGGGCAGGTCGGCGTTACCGGCTTTCAGGTCGATGATGACCCGGTATTTGCCGTCGGCGCGAACATTGTCGATACCGCGCATGATGCCCAGCGCTCCGGACTTGGTGTCCTCGCCGGAGTGACGCTGCAGGGTTTTCACCACGTCGTCAGAGTCCATCTCTTTGCCGTTGTGGAACTCCACGCCCTTACGCAGGTTGAAGATCCAGGTCTTTGCTCCCGGCTCCGCCTCGAAGGATTCGGCCAGCATCGGAATCACCGTGCTGTCGGTCGGTGAAATCTGAACCAGGGTGTCGCCCCAGGTGCGAACAAAATTGAAGGGGACCTTGGAGGTGTTCAGGGCCGGGTCGAGGCTGTCGGTGGCGCTGCCGCCCGCCAGTCCCGCCACCAGGTGGCCGCCTTTCTGTGGTCCGGCGGCCATTACGCTCTCGCTCAGCAGGGTACTGGCGAAAGGCAGGGCAATCCCCAAGGCGCCGGCGCGGCCGAGAAACTCCCGGCGGCTCAGACGTCCGGTAACCACTTCTTTACTCAGATGCTTCAGTTCGTCCGACATACTTAACCTCGTGTTTCCATTTTTTAGCTGGTTGATTCGCCCGGAGCTGTCATACCCTGAGTCGGTGCTTCAGGGGGCGACAATCTGACAGATCAGGCGACCGGGGTGTGATCGAAACAGAAAGAGTGCTGACAGCCGGCAGGCTCCGAAGAGCCGCCGGCAGAACAGAGAGAGGTAAGCGCAGAGAGACCGCCCGGTGAAGAGACGGATTGAGGCAGAGCAGCATAGAGTTTTCTCTGTTTTATTATTGTCAGCGCAGCGCATTCAGAAACGCTGCCAGACCATCATGGCAAAAAAATCGAGCAGAAAAAATGCAGAATTTCCGCGATCAATGTTTAGAAATTCTAATTAAAAGCCTTGTCCTGAACTTCCCGATAATCGTATAACTGTCATAATAATCCGTTTTAATTGGTCGCTTTTGGCCGTAAATAGTAGCGATTATTCAACGGAATGAGCGTTTCACATGAAACAAGCCATAGAAAAGCTAATATTTTCTGATGTTGCTTCAAAGCTCAGTCAGTCCTGTTACCGGAGATTTCAATGCTGCACCGGCCCAATAAAACCCTGCCGCCGCTCAATGCCCTGCGAGCCTTCGAAGCCGCCGCCCGGTTGCAGAATCTGACCCGGGCCGCCCGGGAGTTGCATGTCACTCAGGGGGCGGTCAGTCAGCAGATCAAGCTGCTGGAGGAGTACCTGGACACGCCGCTGTTTGTCCGTCGGGGCCGGCGCATGGAACTGACCGATACCGCCCGTGCTTATCTGCCGGTGCTGACCGAAGCCTTCGGTAATGTCCTGGCCAGTACCAACGAGCTCTTTGTCACCGATTACCGGCCCACCGTCCGGGTCAAATGCGGTACCTCCTTCGCCCAGCGCTGGCTGATGGCCCGGCTGCCCCGGTTTTTCCGCCAGTACCCGGCCTATCGGCTGCGCCTGCTGACTTCGGTCTGGCCCTCGGGCCAGGCGCTCGAAGAGGCGGACCTGGAGATCTGCCACGGCTACGGCGAATATGCCGGCCTTAAGGTACAGCGCATCGTCCGGGAGCGCTGGATAGTGGTAGCCAGCCCCGACTTTATCGATGCCCATCCGCAGATCAATGATCCCGAACAGTTAAAAACCCTGCCGCTGCTCACCACCCTGGGCTACCGGGAGGGCTGGCACAGCTGGTTCTCGGAACTGGGCGATCCGGAGTTTCAGCCCGCCCCCCTGTTCGAGAGCGACAACACCTCCATGGCCCTGGATATGGCCATCGCCGGGGTTGGCCTGCTGCTGGGACTCTCCTCCAACCTCCGTGGCGCGCTGGAGCAGGGGCTGGTGCAGCAGGCCCATCCCCACACCATGGATGCGGAGGGCGGTCAGTATCTGGTGCTGCCCAACCGGCCGATTACTCCCAAGGTCAACGCCTTCTGCCAGTGGCTGATGGCGGAGCTGGCGGAGCATCCGGATCGCGACTGTCTGGACTGGTAGTGCTTTTCGTCTCGGAGTAATAAAGTCGCTGACAGGTGAGACCGCTACTTTTCACGAAGCATCATAAGTCAGGCGTAATCCTGATTTCTCGCGTCTGCTGGTGTTCTTATTTCGCCCCCGCCGGGCGAGTTCCTTTGCTTTGCGCGGCAAAGGAACCAAAGCGCGCTTATCTTTGCTGATGACGAAATCGGCCCCCGATGGATGGGGGCTATATTCAGCTACCTTTATGTGGGCCGCTTTCGAGCGATCGTGTCAATCCTGTGAGAACCTGGTTGCTCCCTGGTTTTGCACTTCACTGGCAGGCTGGCAAAATCCCCTTTGACACCGCCGAGCCCCGCAGGTGGAAGCGGGGAACAAGCGAGCAGTTGTCTGAGGCCGCCGGCCGAGTTTGCACAGCGCCCGCTTCAGCTGAGGAGCGAGGGTCGCCGAAGGCCGGTGGCACAGGGCGGGCTCTCTTTGCTTCTGTTTCTCTGAGCCGCGTCAGAGAAATGAAGTCGCCAACAGGCGAAACCAGTGCTTTCCTCATAGCTCAAAATATGTGCAAACACCGCGTCTGGAGATTGTCGCCCTCGGAGCGGGCTGTTACGGGCTATCCGAACCTGGTAGCAGCGGGCTCCGACCGCGATCAGGCAGTGGTCACGTTTTTTCCGTTCGGTCGCCCTCGGAGCGGGCTGCTACGGGCTATCCGAACCTGGTAGCAGCGGGCTCCGACCGCGATCAGCCAGCGGTCACATTTTTTCCGTTCGGTCGCCCTCGGAGCGGGCTGCTACGAGTTATCCGAACCAGGTAGCAGCGGGCTCCCACCGCGATCAGCCAGCGGTCACAGTTTTTCTGTTCGGTCGCCCTCGGAGCGGGCTGCTACGGCGTGAGACCGGAGTGTAGCAGCGGGCTCTGACCGCGATACAGGGTTTTTATTTCTCGTTAATCTGGTCTGAACAGCGGCTCCGCACTCCAGTCTGTCGCGACCCCCAGCAGCGCTGCCAGCGTCGGTGCCACCTGTTGCGCCTGGCCGAAGGCGATCTGCTGCCTGGGCACCCGGGGGCCGGCAAACAGACAGAAGCGGTAATCGGCTTCGGTGCCCGGCTGCATACCGTGGTTGGAGTGGTACTTCGAAGCGCCGGTGATATTGCCGGTATTGCCGGTATCCCGTTCGAAACTGCGCAGGGTCCCCGCAGGCGGTGCGAAGACCAGCAGCTCCTCACGACGGTCCGGCGGCAGAAAGCCAGCGGGCCAGGGATGGATATCCTGTGCTTTGAGAATCCCGGTGACCTGCCGGGCCTCTTCTTCGGAGCGAGGTGCCACCAGCAGCATGGCGCCTTCGCTGGACCAGCGGGTGCCTTCCGGCAGCAGCCGATCGCAATAAACGGCATCGGGTATCGGGCTGTGGCCATGGTCGCTCATAATGGCGAAGTTGTAGTCCTCCAGCCGATTATTCTGGTGCAGCCGTTCGATCAGGGTGCCTACCTGGGCATCGGCCGTGCGCAGCGACCATTCTCCCAGCGGATGGTCGGCGCCGAAGGCGTGCAGGTAGTAGTCGGTGATACCGATCTCCAGCATCAGCAGATCCGGCGCCCGTTCTGAGCAGGCCAGCCCGGCGGCGATATCCAGCAGCTGCTGGTCGGCCAGCATCCCCAGCGACAGCCGGGCACAGGTTTCGCTGCCGGCTGCGGGATCGGCGAAGGGATTAACCACCCGGGTATCGATACCGTCGGCCGCCAGTGCAGCGATGCGGCCACAGGGGTCGAGATCGCGGCCCTCCATGGTCCACTGGATGTCGGTGGGGTGGGGATCTTCATCCCGGACCCGGTTCATCACATCGTCCACCCACCAGGGGTTGTGATAGATGTGGCAGTCTTCGGGACGCACCATGCCGTAACCCAGGGCGGCGACGTCCCGTCCCGCCGCTCTGGCGAAACCGGCCAGGGTGGTGGTGCGGACGTCATAGGGGGTGGACCAGCGGAACTCGCTGCCATCCCAGATTTTATTGCCGTAGATCCCGTGTTCGCTGGCCGGGCGGCCGACGATCATCGAGGTGCGACCGGGAAAGGAGGTGCCACAGATCTCCGGAGTCAGTGTCTGAACTCTGGTGCCGCCGGTTGCCAGCCCGTGCAGATGGGGCATCCAGCTGCGGCGACTCTCAAACAGCTCGGCGCTGATACCGTCGATCATGATCAGGATAAGCTTGTTCATAGCCTCGATACTCCGGCTAAAACCCCATTATTACGGAGTGTTGTTTCAGTCTGATGTTCCCGCACCAGATAGCAGCGGGCTCCGACCGCGATCAGCCGGTGGTTCTGTTGTTCTGTTCGGTCGCCCTCGGAGCGGGCTGCTACGGGTTATCAGCGCCGGGTAGCAGCGGGCTCTGACCGCGATCAGTCAGCGGTTCTGTTGTTCTGTTCGGTCGCCCTCGGAGCGAGCTGCTACGAGTTAGCTGCACCGTGTAGCAGCGGGCTCCGACCGCAATCAGCCTGCGGTTCTGCATTTCCATTCTGTCGCCCTCAGAGCGGGCTGCTACGGGTTATCAGCGCCGGGTAGCAGCGGGCTCCGACCGCGATCAGTCGGTGGTTCTGTTGTTCTGTTCAGTCGCCCTCGGAGCGGGCTGCAACGGGTTATCTGCGCCGGGTACCAGCGGGCTCCGACCACGATCAGTCGGTGGTTCTGTTGTTCTGTTCTGTCGCCCTCGGAGCGAGCTGCTACGGGTTATCTGCGCCGGGTAGCAGCGGGCTCCGACCGCGACCGGCCACTCAGGCGGCGCTGGCGGTAAAGTGCTTACCCAGCAGGGCATGGTAGAAATCCCGGTCGGACAATATTCCCACCAGGCTGTCGCTCTCCTTCAGCAGTACCGGCTGGCCGGTGCGGTAGCGGATTTCGATGGCCTGGCGCATGGAGATATCCGGGGTCGCCATCACCAGGGCATCTTCCGGCAACTGCTCCATGTCCTCGCCTTCCTGCCAGTGATGCAGTGCCAGCGCTTCGCCCTGACGGCTGGCGCCGACTACCTGACCGCTGTCGTCGGTGCTGATACAGGTGTTGTCGTTGCGGTTCAGCACCAGCATCTCCTCCAGCCGCTCCAGCTGATGCACTTCGGTCATCAACGAGCGCCCCCGCAGCACGTTGAGGGGGTTGGTGTGGGCGACGAAGTCCTCCACATAGGCGTTGCTGGGGTTGAGGACGATATCCTCCGGCCGGCCGTGCTGGATAATGCGGGCCGATTCCATGATGGCGATATTGGTGCCGATCTTCAGTGCCTCATCGAGGTCGTGGCTGACGAAGATAATGGTCTTCTTCAGGTTGTTCTGCAGCTCGATCAGCTCGTCCTGGAGCTGCGATCGAATCAGCGGGTCCAGCGCAGAAAAAGGCTCGTCCATGAGCAAAATGTCACTGTCCATGGCAAACGCCCTGGCCAGTCCTACGCGCTGTTGCATCCCCCCGGACAGTTCGTGGGGAAACTTGTCTTTCCATTCCGCCAGCCCGACCATCTCCAGCTGTTCCATGGCCTTGCTGCGGCGATCTTTCTTAGACATTCCCAGCATTTCCAGGCCGAAGGCGACGTTATCCATCACGCTCAGCCAGGGCATCAGGGCGAATTTCTGAAACACCATCGATACCCGGTGGGTCCGCATATGGCGCAGGGTGGCGGCATCACAGTCGGCCATGTTCACCATCCGGTCGCCATCGCGTACCAGCAGCTCGCCACGGCTGATAGGGTTGAGGCCGTTGACGGCCCGCAGCAGGCTCGACTTGCCGGAGCCGGACAGTCCCATCAGCACGCAGATCTCGCCCTGTTTTACTTCAATACTGGCGTCGTGCACGCCGATAACATCGCCGGTGGTTTCGATGATCTGCTGGCGGGTTTTACCCTGATCCAGCAGTTTGACGCTCTCGGCGACCCGGTCGCCGAACACCACGTCGAGATTACGAATACTGACTGCGGACATGGTTAAGCCTCCTCTCTGGCGCCGGGTTTCTTGCAGATCCGATCCAGAATAATAGCGACCAGCACGATCGCCAGTCCGGCCTCGAATCCCTGGGAGATATTGACGGTGTTGAGGGCCCGGATAACCGGTTTGCCGAGACCGTCGGCGCCGACCAGCGCGGCGATCACCACCATCGACAGCGACAGCATGATGCACTGGGTGACACCGGCCATGATGTTGGGCAGTGCCGCCGGCAGCTCCACCTTGTAGAGCAGCTTAAAGGGGGTGGCGCCGAAGGCCTTGCCCGCCTCGATCAGGTCTTCCGGTACCCGGCTGATACCGAGATAGGTGAGTCGGATCGGTGCGGCGATGGCGAAGATAATGGTGGAGATCAGCCCCGGTACCACGCCCAGTCCGAACAGCACCAGGGTCGGGATCAGGTAGACGAAGGTGGGGATGGTCTGCATCAGATCGAGAATCGGCCGCAGGATGGTGTACATCCAGGGTTTGTGGGCGGCCAGGATACCGATCGGAATGCCGATCATGATCGACAGACTGGTGGCGGTCAGCACCAGCACAAAGGTCTCCAGCATCTCCTGCCAGTAGCCGAGATTGAGGATCAGCAGCAGGGCGGCGACCACGAAAATAACCAGTGGCACGCTACGGTGGAGCAGCCAGGCGGTGGCGGCGGTCATCAGGATCGGCACCGAGGGTGGCAGCCACTGGAAAATCTCCACCATCGACAGAATGAGCCACTCCAGCGAGATCGAGACGGCGTCGAAAAAGCCGGCGGCGTTGAAGGTCAGCCAGTCGACGAAGTCTTCCATCCAGCGGCCCAGCGGCAGCTTGTGTTCAGTTATCCAGTTCATCGGATTATCCCGGTTTGTAGCGAGTGTCGGAGACGACGGAACGCCGTCTCCGTAATGTGAAGGATCAGAGCTTCAGGTGGTTGCGCAGGGTGGCCAGCGCCGGATTGCCATCCTTGCTGGTAACCCCGGAAAGCCAGCCGTCCAGTACATCGGGATGGCTCTGCAGCCAGGCGCGGGCGGCTTGGCGGGGGTGCTGGCCATCTTCAAGGATGGCGCCCATCAGCTCGTTCTCCATCTGCAGGGTAAAGCTGAGGTTCTGCAGCAGTTTGCCGACGTTGGGGCACTGGCTGACATAGTCCTTGCGGACATTGGTGTAGACGTTGGCACCGCCGTAGTTGGGGCCGAAGTAGTCATCGCCACCGGCCAGGTACTCCATCTGGATACTGCTGTTCATGGGGTGTGGCGCCCAGCCGAGGAAGGCGACCCACTGCTTGCGCTTCACCGCCCGTGAAACCTGGGAGACCATCCCGGCCTCACTGGATTCCACCAGCTTGAAGCCTTTCAGGCCGAAGGCGTCCTTGTCGATCATATCCTGAATCAGGCGGTTACCGTCGTTGCCCGGTTCGATGCCGTAGATGCGGCCTTTGAACTTATCCTTAAACTTAGCGATATCGGCGAAGCTTTTAACGCCCGCCTTATAGACGTAGCTGGGGACCGCCAGAGTGTACTTGGCACCTTCTAGGTTGGCGCGCAGGGTCTCGACGGTGCCGGCGTCACGGTAGGCGGCGATATCCGCTTCCATGGTGGGCATCCAGTTACCGAGGAAGACATCGATATCGGCGTTGGCCAGCGAAGTGTAGGTGACCGGCACCGACAACAGCTGGGTGGTGGTCTTATAGCCGAGCCCCTCGATCACCTCGGTGGCGACAGCGGTGGTGGCGGTGATATCGGTCCAGCCGACATCGGAGAAGCGAACGGTGTCACACTGACTGGCAAAGGCCATGGAGGCGGACAGTCCGGCGGCGGCAACGGCTCCGCGCAGCAGGCTGGTCTTCAGAGACTTTCTGGTCATTCGGGTCTTCATAATTTTTCACCTTATTCTTGTTGTCTGTGCTCTCTTGCGCTTACTGCTGTTCTCCCTGTCAGTCGCGGTCAGCGCTGAGGGAACGGTGTCCGACTGCATTGCGGGTCACCGCCGAAGTCGCATGGTGCCGCGGCTTCGCTGAATTCAGTGCGGACTCCTCAGCATTCAACCTCCCGTTTCTGCCGGCCGATACGCTGACGCTGCTGCCACTGGGGATCGATCCATACCGGCACGTCGGTCTTCGGCAGCGGTTGGTGGCCGAGGATCAGGTCGGCGGCTTTCTCCGCCACCATGATGGTGGGGGCATTGAGATTGCCGTTTGGTATGGTCGGGAAGATGGAGGAATCCACCACCCGTAGCGACTCGATACCGCGTACCCGGCATTCGGCGTCCAGCACCGCCATGGAGTCATCGTCTGCCCCCATCCTGCAGGAGCAGGAGGGATGGTAGGCGCTCTCGACGTTCTGCTTCACCCAGGCGTCGATCTCCTCGTCACTCTGTACGTCGCTGCCGGGCTGAATCTCGTCGCCGCGATAGTCGTCCATGGCCGGCTGGTGGAGAATCTCCCGGGTCAGGCGGATACAGTCGCGCCAGTCCTGAATGTCCTGGTCGGTGCTGATGTAGTTGAACAGAATCTCCGGTTTCGCCTTCGGATCGGCCGAGGTGATGCGGATATGACCGCGGCTTTCCGGCTTGTTGGGGCCGACATGGACCTGGAATCCGTGACCGTCGATCGCCTTGCCGCCGTCGTAACGCATCGCGGCGGGCAGGAAGTGATACTGGATATTGGGCCACTTAAGGCCGGCGCGGGAACGGATAAAGGCGCAGGATTCGAAGTGATTGGTGGCGCCGAGACCGTCCTTAAACAGAATCCAGCGGCTGCCGATCAGTCCCTTGCTGATCAGCCCCAGCTTGCTGTTGAGGGTGATCGGTTGTTTGCAGTGGAACTGGAAATACACCTCCAGATGATCCTGCAGATTTTCACCGACCCCCGGCAGGTCCTCAACCAGCTCGACGCCGGCCGCCTTCAGCACCTCGGCCGGGCCGATGCCGGACAGCTGCAGCAGCTGCGGCGAGCCCACCGAACCGGCTGCCAGCACCACCTCTTTGTCGGCATATGCCTGAACGATGCGGCCGTTCTGTTCATACTCGATGCCCACCGCCTTTTTGCCCTGCAGCAGTACCCTGCGACTCAGCACACCGGTCTCCAGGGTCAGGTTGGGACGCTTCATGGCCCGGCGCAGATAGGCATTGGAAGTGGAGGCGCGAACGCCGTCCCGCACCGTCATGTGCATGGGGCCGAAGCCTTCCTGGCGATGACCGTTGTAGTCGTCGGTGGTGGGGTAGCCCGCTTCCTCGCCGGCCCGGATAAAGGCCCGATAAAGCGGGTTGAGTTCCATGTTGTTGCCGTTGCAGGTGGCCACCGGCCCGTCACCGCCGCGATACTGGTCAGCACCGCCGATCCAGCTTTCGGCGCGGCGGAAGTAGGGCAGGCAGTCCTGATAGCTCCAGCCTTCGGCACCCTGTTGCTGCCACTCGTCGAAGTCACAGGCATGGCCGCGAACATAGACCATGCCGTTGATGGAGGAACCACCGCCCAGCACCCGGCCCCGGGGGCAGTGCAGTACCCGGTTATCCAGCCCCGGCTCACGGATGGACTCAAACTGCCAGGCGTATTTCTCGGTATTCATCGGATAGGAGAGGGCGGTGGGCATCTGGATAAAGATGCTCCGGTCGCTGCCGCCCGCTTCCAGCAGCAGCACCCGGTGGCTGCCGTCCTCACTGAGACGATCCGCCAGCACGCAGCCGGCCGAGCCCGCTCCCACAATGATGTAATCGTACTGTTCAGTTTTCATAGCATTTCTTGTTCTTAGTTGCCGTTGATAGCAAAGCCGTCAGTTTGCCGCCGGAGTCCGATAAAAAGCTCCGTTAATAGGGGCACTCGACGTCACCCAGCTCGACATAGACGCTTTTGGTCTGGGTGTAGTGGCTGAGGGTTTCGATGCCGTTCTCGCGGCCGATGCCGGACTGCTTATAACCGCCCACCGGCATCTCCGCCGGTGACGCCCCCCAGGTGTTGATCCAGCAGATACCCGCCTGCAGACGGGCGATCACCCGATGGGCACGGGCGAAGTTAGTGGAGAACAGCCCCGCCGCCAGACCGTATTCGCTGGCGTTGGCGCGGCGGATCACCTCCTCCTCGTCGCTGAAGCGCAGAATTGACATCACCGGGCCGAAGATCTCGTCGGTGACATTGGGCATCTCATCGGTGCAGTCGGCGAACACGGTGGGCTGGACGAAGTTACCGCGGTCGAGACCATTCTCCAGTGCCCGCTCGCCGCCGCAGACCAGCCGGGCGCCGGCCGCTTTAGCGGCTTCGATATAGCCCAGCACCGATTCCATATGGCGGGTGGAGACCAGCGCCCCCACCTGGGTGTTGAGATCGGTGGGATCGCCGATAATCATCCGCTCGGTACGCTCTCTGACCCGGGCGATAAACTCGTCGTAAAGGCTGTCATGGACAAACACCCGGGTGCCGTGGGTGCAGACCTCACCCTGGGTGTAGAAGTTGGCCAGCAGAGCCCCGGAGACGGCGTTGTCGAGATCGGCGTCGTCAAACACGATCAGCGCCGACTTACCGCCCAGCTCCATGGTGACTTCCTTGACCGACTCGGCGGCATCGCGCAGCACCTGCTTGCCGGTACCGGTACCGCCGGTAAAGGAGACCTTGGCGATATCGGGATGACGGGACAGCGCCTGGCCGACCCGGTAATCTCCCAGGACCACGTTGAAGACGCCGTCCGGAAGCCCTGCTTCGGTAAAGATCTCCGCCAGCTTCAGCGCGCTCAGCGGGGTCTCGCCGGAGGGTTTGAACACCATGGCGTTGCCGGCGGCCAGAGCCGGACCGGACTTCCACATGGCGATCTGCATGGGATAGTTCCAGGCGCCGATACCGGCACAGACACCCAGCGGCTCGCGGCGGCTGTAGAAGAAGTTGCTGCCCCCCAGGTCCTGCTGCTCACCGGCCAGGGTGGCGGCGAGACCTGCATAGTATTCGATCACGTCGGCACCGGTGGCGATATCGACGCAGTTGGCTTCCTGCAGCGGCTTGCCGTTGTCCTGTACTTCCAGCAGCGCCAGTTCGTCATTGCGCTCGCGCAGAATCGCCACCGCTCTCAGCAGAATACGGCCCCGCTCGACGCCACTCATGGCGGACCAGACCTTAAAGCCCTCCTGCGCCGAAGCCACGGCGGCATCGACGTCGGCCATGGAGGCCTTCTGCAGCTCCGCCAGTTTTTCGCCGGTGGCCGGATTGGTGCTGATAAAGGTCTCGCCGGAGGTGGCATCCTGATAGCGACCGTGGATGTAAAGCTGTTTGAGACTCATAACTGTAACTCTGTTAACTGGCTGTGGTTGGTGAGTATCTGCTTGCGAAGCCGGCCGCTCAGTGCAGTTCCGTGGGACGGTCGGCTGTATGCTGCTGGAACGCCTGGTGTTGCTTCAGTACGGCTCTGGGCAGCTGGTGTTCGAGGTAGTCGCCGATAATGCGCTGGGCGAGATCGCCGTTGATACCGCTGGGGGTGAGGGCGCCGCGCAGCCAGATACCGTCGATCAGGGCGGCGATGGACTGAGCGACGAACAGGGCGCGATCGCGGGGCAGTACCTGTTTCAGTTCCAGCAGCAGATGGGACAGCAGACGTTTTTCGTTGACGCGCTGGAGGCGATAAAGCGAGGGCTGATGCATGGCCTGGGACCAGAAGGCCAGCCAGGTCTTGACCACCTTGCTGTCGAGCTGGCGAGGGTCGAAGTTTCCGCCGACGATGGCCTTGAGCCGGCCCACGACGTCGTCGGGATGGGTTTCCTGCAGCCGGCTCTTAACGCCATCGGAGAGCTGGCGCAGCACCGAGCGCATGGTGGCTTCCAGCAGACCGTCCTTGCCACCGAAGTAATGGTTGATGATCGCCGGCGAGACACCGGCATAACCGCTGATCATCGCCACGCTGGCTTTCTGCAGACCCACCGAGTTGATCGCTTCCATGGTGGCGTTGATCAGCTGCGGCTTTCTGATTTCCGGCATTCCGACTTTAGGCATTTTCGCTCTTCTTTTTATTAAATGATCATTTAATTAAATGCTCGTTTAATAAAAATACACGCCCGTGGTCGAGAGTCAAGCGGGTTGCCGCAGAAAAAACCAAATGTCGGAAAGAGGCATGGAGGAGGACGTAACCAGGTCAGATAACCCTTCGAATTGTGTCAGTGCTGTCAGTCAGGAAGGGGCTGATTGTCCGGCCGAGGGTTGAAACAGGGCGAGGACGGGAACCGTAGTCATTACATGGAGTCGGGAAGAGGCTGTTGCTCAGGAGTGCGGGTATCTGAACACAGGGTCAGTGATTCTCATAGTGACCGCCAATCGCAAAAATATAGATGTAGTGGTCATCGAATCTGCAGATCAGTCTGTCTTTCTGAGAAATTCTTCCGGACCAGAGGCCGGTAAGGTTGTGTTTCAGCTGCTCTGGCTTACCGGTCCCCGGGGCAGGATTGTTGTTACGAAGCGGTAATTTTTGGGAGGTCAGCCTCCGATACCTGCCTGCTCCGCCAGTAGCCAGTCGACAAACAGCTGTCGGGTGTGCTGACCTGATCTCGAAGAACTGCTTCCGGGGTCCACCACAAAGTAGCCGCTGTCGGAATCCAGGCTGAATTCAGTCAGCCCCACCAGTACCCCACTGTCCAGCAGCTCATCCACCAGCGTTGCCCAGCCGAGGCCGATGCCCTGGCCGGCGATCGCCGCCTGAACCAGCAGCGTGTAGTTATTGAATGTGAGTACCGGCTGGCCCGGTTCCGCCTGGCTGCGCCTCCCCTTGAAGAAGCCGGGCCAGTCCAGCCAGCCCTGGCCGGCGTCGGCCCCCAGTTTCAGCAGTGGCAGCGAGGCCAGTTTCTTATGGCTCCTTATCGGGCCGTGCTGTGCCAGAAAGGCCGGGCTGCAGATCGGGAACACCCGCTCAGCAAACAGCTGCCAGGCCGGCAACTGCGGCGGGCGGTCGGCAAACACTATGGCGACATCCATATCCTGAGCGCCGAAGTCGTACTGACCCTGGGAGGTAATGATGCGCACGTCCACCTCGGGATGGCCCTGACGAAAGCGCGGCAGTCGCGGCAATAGCCAGTAAGCGGCAAAAGCGAAATCAGTTGCGACATTGATACGTGGCTGGCTGCGAGTTTTCTGCAATTTTTCCAGACAGTCGGCGATCTGCTGAAAGCCGCTGCGGGTGGCTTCAAACAGCTGCCGACCCTCTTCGGTCAACGCCACGCCTCGATAGATACGACGAAACAGGGTCAGCTGCAGCTGCTGTTCCAGGCCGCGTATCTGCTGGCTTACCGCCGACTGGGTGGAGCCCAGTTCGCGGGCAGCGGCGGTAAAGCTGAGGTGGCGGGCAGCCGATTCGAAGATCAGCAGGCTCTGCACCGAGGGCAGGGATTGACTGAATAACATTAGCTCAGCTTATTTTAATTATAAGTTTCCGACCAGTTTACAGAGTTATTAATGGCTGCCAACAATAGATAAAACAATAAACAGAGCGTCAGCAACCGCAGCGCAGGGATTATTCAGAAACTTTCAGTCACATTTAATCAGCTGATGTTACTGAAGCCCTGTCTGCCGCTGATGCCGGACTCCCGGAGGCAGCCCTGCATGACTCAGCAACAACCCAATATCCTTTTTATCATGGCGGACCAGCTGGCGGCGCCGGTGTTGTCGTTCTACGGCGGCAACACCGCTCGCACGCCCCATCTGGACCGGCTGGCGGCCGGTGGTGTGGTGTTCGACTCTGCCTACTGCAACAGCCCGCTCTGCGCCCCCAGCCGTTATGTGCTGATGAGCGGCCAGCTGCCGGCGAAGATCGGTGCTTACGACAATGCCGCCGAGTTTCCGGCCGATATCCCCACCTTTGCCCACTACCTGCGCCATGCCGGTTACCGCACCGCGCTGTCGGGTAAGATGCATTTCTGTGGTCCGGACCAGCTGCACGGCTTCGAGGAGCGGCTGACCACCGATATCTATCCCGCCGACTACGGCTGGTTCCCGGACTGGGAGCAGCCTGAAAAACGGCCGAGCTGGTATCACAACATGTCTTCGGTGACTCAGGCGGGACCGACCCTGCGCACCAATCAGCTTGATTTTGACGATGAGGTGGTGTTCCACGCCCAACGCTATCTGTACGATCATGTGCGCGGCAATGATCATCGTCCTTTCTGCCTGACCGTCTCCATGACTCATCCCCACGATCCCTACGCCATTCCTCGTGAATACTGGGATCGCTACAGCGATGAGGAGATCGAACTGCCCTCCTTCGAGATCCCCGCCGAGGAGCAGGATCCTCACTCGAAGCGGCTGCTCCATGTCTATCAGATGGATCGCAGTCAGGTCAGTGATCAGCAGATCCGTAACGCCCGCCGTGCCTACTACGGCGCCGTCAGCTACGTGGACGACCAGATCGGTAAGCTGCTGCAGACCCTGGAAGAGACCGGGCTCAGCGACGACACCATCGTGGTGTTCTCCGGCGATCACGGCGATATGCTCGGTGAGCGCGGGCTCTGGTACAAGATGAGCTACTTCGAGTGGTCGGCCCGGGTGCCGATGCTGGTCTACGCACCGAAGCGTTTCGAGCCGCATCGGGTCAGCCAGTCGATCTCCACCCTGGACCTGCTGCCCACCTTCGCCGAACTGGCCAACGCTGGCCGGGCGCCGGAGTACGCCATGCCCATCGATGGCCGCAGCCTGCTGCCGCATCTGACCGGCGCCGGTGGTCACGACGAAGTGATCGGCGAGTATATGGGTGAGGGTGTGGTGGCGCCGATGTTTATGATCCGCCGTGGCGACTTCAAATATATCTGCAGCCAGCCTGACCCGGACCAGCTGTTCAATCTGAAACTGGACCCCCAGGAGCGCAACAACCTCCGCGACGATCCTGATCATGCCGAGCTGATCGCCGCCTTCCGTCGGGAGGCCGCCGAGCGCTGGGACTCCGAGGCCATCACCCGTGATGTGATCATCAGCCAGAAGCGCCGCCGACTGGTGGCCGAAGCCCATAAACAGGGGCGTGAGCCGGGCTGGGATCACCAGCCGATCTTCGATGCCAGCCAGATGTACATGCGCAACAACATCGATCTGGACGATCTCGAGCAGCGAGCACGGTTTCCCCGGGTGGAGGACTGACCCTGTATTTGCCGGCAGATGCTGTCGGCATCGCCTCTGCCCACATTGCCAATAACAATAAGAGGAAGATTCTATGCGACCACATACTTCTGCCTGTCGACGGACGTCGGCAGCGACGCGATCAGTAAAAAAAGTGCTGCAACGGCTGGGCTCCGGTGTGACTACGGGGCTGGGCATCAGCCTGCTGGCCGGTACCCTGCAGGCGGCGGAACCGGCGCAATGCCAGACGGTGCGCTTTACCGACCCCGGCTGGACCGATATCAACTCCACCAACGCCCTGGCCAGCACCGTGCTGCAGGGGCTGGGCTATAAAACCGAGATCAGCACCCTGGCGGTACCGATCGGCTTTGAAGGACTCAAAAACAGCGAGATCGACGTTTTCCTTGGCAACTGGATGCCGGCCCAGCAGAAGTTCATCGATAAATACGCCAGACCCGGAGATATCGATATCGTCGGCGCCAACCTGGAGGGGGCCAAGTTCACCCTGGCGGTGCCGAAGTACGTTCACGAGGCCGGGGTGACCGATTTTGCGGACCTGGCCGAACATGGCGACAAGTTCCGCGAGCGGATCTACGGCATCGAAGCCGGAGCCCCGGCCAACCAGCTACTGCAGAAGATGATCGCCAGCGGCGATTTCGATCTCAGGGACTGGCGGCTGGTGGAATCCGGCGAACAGGGGGTGATGAGCCAGGTGCGGCGCACGGTCAAACGTAAGCAGTTTATTGTCTTTCTGGGCTGGGAACCGCACCCCATGAACAGCAACTTCGAACTGGCCTACCTGACCGGCGGCGATAAATACTTCGGCGCCAACTTCGGCGGCGCCACCATCCACACCCTGACCCGTAAGGGCTATCAGCAGGAGTGCCCCAACGTCGGCAAGCTGTTGAAAAATCTTCGCTTCAGCCTGCAGATGGAAAACGAGATGATGGGCTATATCCTCGATAAGGGCTGGCTGCCGGCCGGTGCCGCCAAAGAATGGCTGGCCAGTAATCCTGAGGTGCTGGACGGCTGGCTGGACGGGGTGACCACACGTGATGGCAGGCCGGGACTGGCGGCGGTGAAAGCCCACCTTAAATTGAATTGATATTGATTTCTTGCGGAAAGGGCGGCCAGAGAGCCGTCCTTTTCTCGTTGTGGACTGTCACTTGCGGTACTGGCCGCGGGACAGCGTCACTGGTCAGAAGACACCCGGAAGGGGAGTACTTCCATAGTATCGAAAGTCGAGGGTGAGTGTATGAATGGCAAAGCCGATCTATAATTGCTCAACCAGCAGTCTGCACACTAACCTTATAAAAAGCTGACTGCCAGGTCAGCCGAGAGGCTTTAAGGTATGGACTACCATCAGATAGAGGCATTTCTCAGTAAAACAACGGATGCCGTTTCGGCCGAGCAGATCACCCAACATTTCTTCGAGATAGTAGATAATTTAGGTTTTGATACCTGGGCGTATCTATTTCAGCGGCCCTCATCCGGACAAGCAGCAACTCCTGAAATTTACTCCAATTACGATGTGGAATGGGTTAATCACTATATTGAGCAGGGATATTCGGATATAGATCCGGTTGTCTATGGCTGCATGAATAGTTTCCAGCCTTTTCAATGGGCTGATTTATACAGAAATTCTGCGCTGACGCAAAAGCAAAAAATTCTCTATGAGGAAGCTAAAGGTTACAGATTAGGTGATGGTATCGGTATACCCATCAAAATACCCAGTGGAAAAAGAGCGGTGGTATCTCTGGTTTCAACGGGGGCCGAGCGAGAAAGTTCTCTGCTGCAACGAAGTGAAACGCTACCAACGGTTTTAACTCTTTCTTATTTGCTCCATTTGTCCCTTCGTAACCTGGATAATTCCCGTGGCAGTAAAAATAGGCATCAGAATTTAACAGTAAGAGAACTTGAATGTCTGAAGTGGATTGCATCCGGAAAATGCAGCTGGGATATATCAAGGATACTTGGTATATCAGAGCGGACGGTAATTTATCATATCGAAAACGCAAAAAAGAAACTGTGTGCAAATAATCGGACTCAGGCAGTAGCAACGGCGTTTCAGGCGGGGCTTATTGATCCGGTTTTATAGAGCTTACGGCGATACGGCAGCTCTTATCCTGTACTGATTTTCCTGTATTTTATCGGCCTCTGGTCAGCAGTGTGATGGGTATTGCCTGAAAGTTTCTTAGTACTTGTGAAGCAAATCAGCATTCATTGCCAGAATCACCGCATGAGTTCGGTTGGCGGCGTTAAGCTTTTTCTTAGCGTTTTCGATATGGTAAACCACTGTTCGTTCCCGAATATCGAGAATTTTGCTGATGTCCCAGGTCGTTTTTCCTTCTGCCAGCCATTTCAGGCATTCGGTTTCCCGCCTGGTCAGCTCTTTTCCAGTTCTGGGTTTGCTTACACGAGGCGCGGGGGGGAACTGTTGTAGTTTTAGATGCAGAATAAAAGAAAGATAATGGAGAGAGCGGACATGTTTTTGCGTATGGAGATCTATATCGCAGGGGTGGATGGTTGATGACCACAATGTCACTCTGGCTTGCAGGCTTTCCGGAATATTCAGTGATATATCCACGCAACTTGAATGACCATGGTTCTTATCATCAGCGGGGTTGTCCGATGTCGTCTGAGGCAGGCCAGCTGGATTGAAATCTTCCGGGGGGACTTTTATAGACCGTAGCGCAGACTTGCCCTCTGAAGTTCTGTTGTCGCTCAGGCGATAGCTCCAGCGATCAAAGCCGTATGTTTTTAATGCCTGGGAGAATGCTGAGATAACATCGCCGGTTCCTGAAGCCAGTCGGATTGCTTCCAGAAACTCTCCTGCCGCGGTGTCATCCATTCTACTGGTTGTCCTGAAATATTGGTTATCTTCAAACTACAGGGTAGTTAAGGACTGGAGCCCGATTGGTGTTAAGCATGATTCTTTCTCAGACACAGTCCTTCACTACCGGCTGCTTCGGCAAATGGATCTGGCTTACCCTGCCATCTTCAGCTGGTCTTGCCGGCTGACTTTCAACAGGAAGTATATGTCCACTGCTTAAAGCTGCAGCAAGATGGGCTGTAAAGATATTCTCTTCACAGAATGAATAGACAGGATCGTATTGTCACCAGCCATAGTTGTACATCCGGATCCTCTGGTAACGTCATAATGACCACTGTAGTCAGAATTCTCACCGCAGCCAGTATGCATCAGCGCTATCACCCACAGCAGTGTAAAGGTTGAATTTCCATTTTCATACACCGGTTCCGCTGAAAGTTAAACATCACAAAGTAAACAAATACTTTCAGATGGTTCTGATTTGTAAGTAAATAAAATGTACAAAGATGATTTTATATTTTCGGACTCGAGGTACGACGGTTTTAAATAATTATCTTCAAAAAATTTCATGATGTCTTTTTATTTGCGGATGGTCTGCGAATTACTAACAAAGCCGCTTTGAAATATCTCTGATCCGTTATTTGCGTATATGATTCTTTGCTGATAAGTGATGGAGTATCAACCTGTAATTTCTTACAGGTACAGGCTATGAAGGGCTCGGCTATATTTAAAGATAGCCTGTAAACAACAGGTTAGCACCGTATAGATCAATGCTAGGAAGGGGCTTGCAACATGGATGTTTGTTTGTGTTCATCTGTTATTAAGAAAACGTGTTTCAATATTTAATCTGCCTTGTTTCGAGTAGAGCGGCTGTCTTTTTTCTCCCTCGTAACCTGATTAATCACTGCCGTTGAAGGCGCATTTAACAGTGAAAATCCAACAGTTTTACAGATACATCCGGGTCGCAGGATTCACTGTCAGACCTTCAGAATTTCTGAGCGTAAACCGTCAGACAAGGAGTCTATTATGCGTTCTGTAGAATTTACTGATATCCCATCTCCTCTTGTTTTCACTAAATCTCGGATGCTTCTGAAAATTACAGTTGTTTCTTCGGTGATTGCCCTGAGCGGATGCAAACCTTCGCAGATTATGAGGGACAGCGGAATCGATCCTCAGGCCGTCGGAACCGCCGTAGGCGTTGTGGCTGGTGCCCTTGTGGGTAACCAGATTGGTGACGGTAACGGGCGGGTTCTGGCTACTCTGGGAGGAGCTGCGCTGGGCGGCTGGCTGGGTAATCAGATAGCAGCCAGCCTTTCGAAACAGGATCAGGCAGACCTGAACAACCAGGCGGCCGGGGCGTTGGAACATGCCCGGGACGGCGAAACCGTTGAGTGGAAGGCCGTCGACAGTAACGCCACTGTAAGAATGACCCCCACCAATACCCATCGCACGACTCGACAGACTGCGATGGTCAAGCTGAAGCAGGTTGAAACGCCGCCGGCGTTGTCGCTTATCAACAAGCCCTATCAGGCTGACAAGAGCGCGAATGTTCGCAGCGGACCCGGTACTCGCTATGCCGTCGTGGGTGGTATGAAGTCCGGTGAAAAATTCCATGCTGTGGGGCAGGTCAGATCCAGCCCGTGGATTATGGTGGCAAAAGGCGGCGTTTCGGTGGGCTATATCTATCAGCCTCTGGTATCTGCCATTGCTGAACCGGTTCCGATTGTCCGGTCATCTGATAAGTCCCCGTCTCCATCTCGGCTACAACCTCAGATACGTGAGGCGGTCGACCTGGATGAGATCAGTGTTTCTGAACTGGATGCCGTTGATCTGGATAGTATCGAGATCGGTGGTGAGGTTGTTCAGGGAGATGTTGTTGCTGAGGAAGTTGAGGTTGAGGGTACCTGCAGGAAGATGGATTACGCCATTGAGGACGATAAACAATCCAGCCAGGAATCTTTTGAGGTATGTGAAGGGACTGACGGCGCCTGGGAGATCTCATAATGAATATCTTTAAAAATTCAGTAATTGTCGGTCTCCTGTTGTTGCCTGGGATCGGGAGTCTGCAGGCCAGCCAGAATCAGCCTTCGGCTCAGCCTCAGGTAGTAGCGGTCGAACTGAAGGGCGGCAGCCCGGGCAGTTACGGTTACATCGTCGGTCGGATTATTGGAGAACTGGGAGAGATGGCGGAACTGGAAGTCGTCAAGGCCGTTGATATTCCCGGAGGTCATGAACTTGAGGCCGATATCAGCAGTGGTGAAAGTATTCTGATGGAGCAGAGCCAGCTAATCACCCCTGTAGTTGCCAAAACTCACCAGAAGGCTACTAAGCAGTTGAACAAGGCTTTTGCCAGAATCTACAGCCGTATTCGCTCCAAGGAGGACCTGGGTAAGTCTTCGGCCCTGAAAGTTATATTGCAAGCGAAGAAGCTGGCTGCCTCGCTGAATAGTCAGCCTTATCTGCAACTGGCCGAGCTGCTGGAGTCGATAACAAGAAGTTATCCCCAGCGTAAAGCGAAGAAAAATCCGAATGCCTACGTGGAATGGATAACCGTGGTAAGAGCTGGTCTGACTCGGTTTGATGCGATGACCGCAGATTACCCGGCGGCACGTATAACGCTGATAATGCAGCAAGGGAGTGAAATACCGGGAGTCGCTGATGACGATGCATTTATTCAGGGAATCCAGTTTTTACAGCGTTTTGTCGGCGATGCAGTCGGCAATACAATGAAACGGTTTCCGCTAAGCCATGAATATTATCTGGGACTTAAGGGTGTCGGTGAAGATCTGATCGCGCTGGTTCGGAAAATGGAAACCGAAGACTGGATCTATGACCATGAAGTCTATGAGCGGCGGGTCAGCTGGTTTCTGGAAGAGTCCGGTGAAGCGACAGAGGTGTTTCAAAAAGAATGGATCAGGGATGCCCGGCGTGAGGCGATTCAACAGATCGATCTGGAGAACGTGACGGATAAGGAATCGGTTGAAGAGGCTTATCAGCAGGTAAAATCGCGGCTGGCTGAGGCCGAGCAAGTACTGGGTGTGGTGATTATTGATGCCGGCTACAAAGAAACTCTGATGGCTGAAGTCAGAGAACGCGAGCGTCGAGCTGTTGCTAAAGCGGCGGTTGAAGCTCGTCAGAAGCAGCAACATCGTGAAAATACCAGGGCACAGCTCTTACGGCAGATCCAGATGGATCAATTGTTCAGCCGGACTGCTGCCGAGCGTGCTTACAAAAAGCTAAGAGCCCTTGAGAAAGACGTTCTTAAAGAGGGTGAGGAACCGCTCTTTGGCGACCAGCAGCTGGAAAAACTCTATCAGATGGTCGAAAGCAATATGCCCCGCAAGGCTAAAACGGAGCGTGCTGTAATAGAGCAACTGAAGCTTCTGGTCGTCAATAAACCTCAGGACAACAAAACACAAATAGATTTGCTGATTGAATCCTTGGAACCTCAGGCCCGTGAGATCCGAGAAAGTAAGGGATTGGCAGTGAACCTTGAGCTACTGCGTGCCGATTTGATTCAAGCCTTAAAAGAAAAGGAGTTGGCGGTTCGTAAAAAGGATCTACTAAAAAAACATAAAAAATGGTACGTCCGCCTCTTTGATTATAGGCCTTTAAAGAATCATATTGCTTTTAAGGAAGAGGAAATAAAAGGTGAATTTAAAATTGATAAGAACCACCGTGACGGTGCCGGTTCAGGTACATTTTTTACAAAACTAACGCCAGTAAAATCAGTTCAAAGTTACGGTGCAACATGGAGTTCTGTTATTTGGTTCGATCCTTTAACTAATAGTGTACGTTATGACCTTTCGCATCCAAGAGGCCCTCGCGGCATGGGAAATGCTCAGCATTCCAGAGGTGAAGTGTATTTTGAAGAAGGCAACATTCGAATTATAGGAGAATTGTCACGCAGCATAAATTCTATGAATCGCTTTGAACTTAGCCTTAAACCTTTTGCAATCCCCCAACCAGAGGATGTGGAAGAACTGGGTGATATTGAAAACCTGGATACTGATCAGTCCGTTAATAAAGCCCACCGGAAGCTGGTGGCCAGGAGCAGTAAGCTGGGTCTGAAGGTTTATACCCTCAGTGACACCGAAGACTGGTGTGCTGAAGAAGTGGATGTAGAGCTGTCAGCGCAATCTGATGATTTTTACTCTGGTAACTCGGTGTCCAACTTTATCCGCAAGATCGGTGTGGTGCTGGTACGCCAGTGCGACAAAGTCAAAAGTGCGGCCATAGTGGGTAAAAATGGTGGGGATGAAGTTCTCTACCGGGCGATTGCCGCCAGCGTCTCAGGCTGGAAACCAGAGAAAATATAACCCGCCAGCTAAGGAACCTGCGAATAAGTCCAGTGTGTTCTCTGCGGGCTATAGAACGGCCATATGTGCGAATGACGGCGCAGTGAAATGTCTGGACCTTTTCAAGCTGTCTGACTGCTCTTGTGAAAGGCAGCAGATGGCCGTTCCAGAGCCCGCCCTTCGGGGCTATCAGAGCGACCAGATCTCAGCGTTACCGATTTTCGACAGACAACCAGTATGTCTGTAATCGTTGCCTTGATCTCTGATCGCTCTGAAAGCCAGAGGCGCAAGGGACTTGTTCGCAGGTTCCCTAATCTGAATGAGCGGCCAGCTTCAAAAGAGTTGCCGCTCCTTTCAGACAGGGTTATTGATGGCTGTTTTCCCGAAAAACTATTTTAGACCCTTTTTTATAGTGTCTTTCCTGAAAATACAAACCTTCGTTAGTGGTCTGTCTATGAACACTTTTATGAAGTTTTTAGTTGGTCCGTTATCTGTGTGTTCTCTCCTGTTTTCCACCGAATCTCAGAGTAGCAATATAAATCTGTCGGGTAAGTGGGTGGGGACCATGAGCAATCCTCATCTGAATGAAAAGACCCCAGTGACTGTGTATATCGACCATCAGGGGCGGGCGTTTTCAGTACTGGTCCGTATTGATAAACATAACGGCTCTCGGTGGCTGCTCTCGCCGATTAAATGTAGCTATGACCCCTATCAGCTGCCCCTGGAAGGTGAATGCTGGAGTCAGAAAAGAGTCACCGGCGAGTTTGTCTGGGCTATTCGATATCAGCTGACGGTGGACCTTACTCATGAGCATGCACCCCGTATGAATCATATGGTGCTGGATGGAATAGGCTTTGTTATCTCACATAATATGCCGAGAGATCGGCACAGAAATATCTTCAGGCTTACCCGTTAGGTATCACGTTAGGGGGTGGCTGATAAGTTCGGTCATTCATGTCGCCCTCTGCTTGCCTCACCGATCTTCAATTCAAAACTTTCGAAGCCTGTTACCTGCCCGCTCCGCAGATGGATTCTCCCTCCGCTTCACCGGCTATAGAACCCGTATCGTGTAATCGGCCCGTGCAGCCGGATGTTTGCCTGATGTCGACCAGATCCCCTTTCATACCAGGTATATTGATAGGATGGGATTGGGCGCAGAGCAGTATCAGGAGGTATCACCCCATGTCGATTGAGAACTGTGGTTTTTCAACCGAGCGGCTCTTTGTCAGCGAATGGCATTCACTGGCATCCGAAGACTGGGATCGGCAACCGCTGGAAGCGGTGGTCCGGGCAATCCTGACTCCGGCCGTTACCGAGACGCTGCCGCCGCCCTGGCAGGGAGAATATACGGATGAGCGCGCCAGGAAATGGATCCGGGACAGGGATCGTGAGGGGGTGACCTTAATGGTTATCGAGCGGGGCAGTGGCAGAGCGGTGGGGCTGATGCTGCTGTTCAGTGCCGGCGAGGCCGTCGAAGGCGCGGAGCTGCGACTGGGCTATATGCTGGCCGAATCGGCCTGGGGCAGAGGCTATGCCAGTGAGCTGATCGCCGGTCTGATCGGCTGGTGCCGGAGTCATCGGGTGCTGTCGCTGACCGGAGGGGTCGCACGGGAAAACATCGCCTCCGGACGGGCACTGGAGAAGAACGGCTTTCGCTGTGAGCCGGGAAACGAGAGTGATGATGAGCGGACCTTTGTGCTTTGTCTGGAATAGTGGGCCAGGGGTCAGTAGCTCATTAGCAATCATCATGTTATCCACAGGGACAGACCATGGATTCAGCCATTGAAGTAATGTTGTTTGATCTGGGCGGTGTTCTTATTGAACTGGGTGACCACCCGATCCCTCCGCACTGGTTACCTCCTCATGAGAGCTTCCGTATCTCGGACTGGTTTACCTCGAAAACCGCCATCGCTTTCGAACAGGGGAACATATCTCCCCGGCAGTTTGCGGATTCGTTGAAAAAGGAGCTGAAGCTGGAGGTCGAAGCTGAGGAGATCATCCGGCAATTCACTCTGTGGCCCGAAGGGCTGTTTCCGACAGCGGCTGATCTGTTGGTTCAGTTACGGGGAAACTACAGACTGGCGGTTTTTTCTAACACTAACGAGTTGCACTGGCCGCGCCTGCTCGACGAATTTAAGCTGTCGCTGTACTTTGATCAGATGTTCGCTTCGCACCTGCTCCATATGGCGAAACCGGATCTCGGGGCATTCCGACAGGTGCTGGCAGCGCTCAGCACTACACCAGATAAAGTCCTGTTTTTTGATGATAATGCTGTGAATATCGCGGCAGCAGAAGCAGTGGGTATCCATGCGGTACAGGTTGATGGAGTTGAAGCGGTTCAGTTATACCTGAGGCAGCATCGACTTATAGAGCTCTGATCAGAGGATCATCGGGCGGTCGGGGACTGCCGTTGAGTCCTGATCTGATGAGGTAATGAATATCAGCAACGACTGGATCAGGGAAGCCGCAGGCCTTTTTGCTGCCGATAAGCCGGAGCATTTCACCTGTTATCGACACTGCGATGAATGTGCCGAGCATGACGAGACGCTGCGCAACGCCACCATCGAGGGGATCGGCCTGGCGGAGCTGGGCAATCCCGGCTGGGATCCGGTCTGCTTCTGCTCCGATGAGGGTAAAAAACACTATATGCTGGCCTTTATCCGACTGAGTCTGGACACCATTGATGATGAGTGTTACCTGGCGCAGCTGCTGTTTCATCTGCAGGGAGACGGGCCCGGTAACTCACTCCGGCTCAGCTGCAATCCGCAGCAGCGACAGTTTATTGCCGACTTTATCGCCTGGCTGATCGATCATTATCCGCAACAGCTGGAACAGGCGCTCTGTGCTGAGGATGCCCTGCGGGTGCATCAGATCTGGTCCGAAGAGTAAAATCCGGCCGGGGGGTTATTGGCAGAGCGGCTGTCAGTGGTCTTCCACCAGCGACCAGAAAGCGTTGACCAGCGGGTTCTTGAGGTTTTTTTTCAGTGCAAACAGGCCGACGTCGTAGGGCTCCAGCTCCGGTTGTACATCGAGAATCTGTATACGGTCCGCCATCGGACTGTTTTCCAGTACGATCTGCGGCACCACGCCTATCCCAAGCCCCAGACTGACCATGCTGACGATTGCCTCATTGCCTGTCACCTGGGCATAAATCCGTGGATTGACATCCATGCTGCGGAACCAGGAATCGATGCGGTTGCGGGCGATACCTCCCTCCGACAGGATCATCGGCACTGTTGCCCACTCTGTCGGCGAGCCAGGAGAGGTGACCGGTACGTCAGGATCGCTTTGCTCGGCAGGTGCAATAAACACCAGCGGCGAGACAGTAATGGGTTTAAATGCCAGCCCTCTCGGAAGCGAGCGGGGGTGGGCGGCAATGCTGATATCTTCTTCACCGGAGATGATTCGTGCGATGGCGTGTTCCGGATCGCCCGTGTGCAGCTTGATCTCAATGCCCGGGAAGTCGTGGCGAAAGCGATTGAGCAGATCGAACAGAATACTGTAAACAGCGGTGACCGAGCAGTACAGGCTCACCTCACCGTGAAGCTGATCTGCGCTGCCCGTCAGTTCGTCGCGGATCAGGTTCCACTGGGAAATTGTCTCTCGGGCGTATTGCTGGAATTTTTGTCCTTCGCTGGTGAGGACCACCGAACGGTTGTCACGGCTGAACAGCATTACGCCCAGTTCCTCCTCCAGCTGTCGGATGTTGCGGGACAGGGCGGAAAGGCTGATATGGCAGGCAGCGCTGGCACGGCCAAAATGCAGGTTGTCCGCCAGGGCAAGGAAATGTTTCAGGGTGCGAATGTCCATGCCGACCATATTAGTCTACATTGCACAAAATGGCACATTGTGTTGCATTTATATCGATTTACGAAAAGCAGTGTGTTCGCTACTATGTCGGCTAAAGTAGCGACACAAAATATCAGATTGTGCTGCGAGTCCTGCTCCGTCCGGGCGTATAATAAGCGGCTGAGCTTGTTGTGGCTGATCAGTGATTTCTTCCCCGGAAGCCTGACTTACTTGTTTTTTTGCTGCTCTGGCAGCGTCTACATAAACGGAAATTTCAGTTATGCCTAATAATTATTTCAACACCCTGCCGCTGCGTGAGCAGCTGGAGCAACTGGCTAAGTGCCGTTTCATGGACATCTCTGAGTTTTCAGACGGCGTTGCCGCGCTGAAAGGCAAGAAGATGGTTGTTATCGGATGTGGCGCCCAGGGTCTGAACCAGGGCCTGAACCTGCGTGACAGCGGCCTGGACGTTTCCTACGCTCTGCGTGAAGCCGCCATCGCCGAAAAGCGTCAGTCCTGGAAGAATGCTACCGAAAACGGTTTCACCGTTGGTACTTACGAAGAGTTGATCCCCACTGCTGACGTGGTTCTGAACCTGACTCCTGACAAGCAGCACACTGCGGTTGTTACCGCTGTTATGCCACTGATGAAAGAAGGCGCCTGCCTGTCTTACTCTCACGGCTTCAACATCGTTGAAGAAGGCATGAAGATCCGTGACGACCTGACTGTTATCATGGTTGCCCCTAAGTGCCCGGGTTCTGAAGTTCGTGCCGAATACGTCCGTGGCTTCGGTGTTCCTACCCTGATCGCCGTTCACGAAGATAACGATCCTAAGGGCGAAGGTCTGGCTCTGGCCAAGGCATACGCCGTGGGTACCGGTGGTCACAAGGCCGGCGTTCTGATGTCTTCCTTCATCGCCGAAGTTAAGTCCGACCTGATGGGCGAGCAGACCATCCTTTGCGGTATGCTGCAGACCGGTTCTCTGCTGTGCTTCGACAAGATGATCGAAGAAGGCGTTGACGCGGGTTATGCCTCCAAGCTGATCCAGTATGGCTGGGAAACCATCACTGAAGCGCTGAAGTACGGCGGTGTGACCAACATGCTGGACCGTCTGTCCAACCCGGCCAAGATCAAGGCCTTCGATCTGTCCGAAGAGCTGAAAGTGATCATGCGTCCGCTGTACAACAAGCACCAGGACGACATCATCGATGGCACTTTCTCCCGCGTGATGATGGAAGACTGGGCCAACGACGACAAGAACCTGCTGGGCTGGCGTGCAGAAACGGCTGAGACTGCCTTCGAGAAGACTCCGGCCGGTGATGTTGAAATCTCCGAGCAGGAATACTTCGATCACGGCATCCTGATGGTTGCCATGGTTAAAGCCGGTGTTGAACTGGCTTTCGAAACCATGACCGCTGCCGGCATCATCGCAGACTCCGCTTACTACGAGTCACTGCATGAAACTCCGCTGATCGCCAACACCATCGCCCGTAAGAAGCTGTACGAGATGAACGCCACTATCTCCGACACGGCCGAGTACGGTTGCTACCTGTACAACCACGCCTGTCTGCCGCTGCTGGCCGACTTTATGAAGGACATCAAGACCGACGTTATCGGTCGTGGCCTGGCGGTTGATGACAACGGCGTAGACAACGCTCGTCTGATCGAAGTCAACGCTGCCCTGCGTTCACATCCGGTTGAAGCGATCGGTACCGTTCTGCGTGGTCATATGGCGGACATGAAGAAGATCGTATAAATCTTCTGAGTTGTTACAGCCTGTAGCTGTTTGCAGGCTGTATATGCTGAATAAGGCCAGGACTCGGATCCTGGCTTTTTTATGTCCAGGGATGGACTGTATGCCGCAAAGAGCCATGGATGGCGGTGCGGCGAAATTAACAAACACTATCGGTCCGATGCCTATGACGACTCACTTTCCTATTTGCTTAGAAGAACTGACGGTTCAATTTGATGAGGGCTTTCAGCTCAACAATATCAACTGGCAGATCGAAGCCGATCAACACTGGGTGATCACCGGCACCAACGGCGCCGGAAAATCCGCACTGGCGGCGGTGCTGGCCGGTGTCGGCGATAAGCTGTCCGGCACTATCGAGGGGTTGCCGGCTCGGGTTGGTGTGGTGTCTTTTGAAGCTCAGGCGGAACTGATCGAGGCCGAGCGTAAAAAAGATGACGCCGATATTCTCGATGTTATATCTGAAGGCACACCGGTCCGTGAGATTCTGTTCGAGGACTGCGCCGATCCCGATACCGCCACCGAGCTGGTGGCGCGCTTCAGGCTGGAATACCTGCTGGACCGGGCCTTTCGTAAACTTTCCACCGGTGAATCCCGCAAAGTCATGCTGATCCGGGCGCTCTCCTCTAAGCCCGATCTGCTGGTGCTGGACGAGCCTTTCGACGGCCTCGATGCCGGTACCCTGGCGATGTTGCAGGAGTATCTGGCCACGCTGATCGACAGCGTGCCGATGGTGATGGTGCTGAATCGTTTTGACGAGTTTCCCGACTTTATCAGCCATATCGCCTATATCGACAACGGCGAACTGCAGCACCTGGTGCGTCGCGATGACGAGAAGTCCTACGGCGAGCTGTACCAACTGCTGCACCTGAAAACCACCGACCTGGAAGTACCGCCGTCAGATCCTGATACCGAGATCCCCCGGCTGGACAGCCAGCAACCGCTGGTGCGCCTCAGCGGCATTAATATCAAATACGACGATTTCAAGCTGATCGATTCGCTGGACTGGACTATCGAGCCCAACCAGCACTGGCAGCTCAGCGGCCCGAACGGCAGCGGCAAGACCGCGCTGCTGTCGTTGATTACCGGCGATCATCCGCAGTGCTACGTCAACGATATTTTCGTCTTCGGTTTTCAGCGTGGCAATGGCGAAAGCATCTGGCAGATCAAGCAGTTTATCGGCTACGTTTCTACCGCCTTGCAGTGGGAATACCGGGTTGGCACCGGCCTGCGCAACGTGATTATCTCCGGCTTTTACGACAGCATCGGCCTGTACAGCAAGTGCACCGACAAGCAACGGGAGATTGCCGACCAGTGGCTGGCGCTGCTGGGCATGAGCGACCGCGCCGACCAGCCCTTTAACAAACTATCCTACGGCGATCAGCGCCTGCTGCTGATCGCCCGAGCGATGGTAAAGCACCCGCCGCTGCTGATTCTCGACGAGCCCTGTCTGGGCCTGGACGATATGAACCGTCAGCTGATACTGGCGCTGATCGAGAAAATCTGCGCCGGCAGCGAAACTGCGGTGATCTATGTAAATCACCATCCGGAAGACCGGATCAGAGGAATCGATAACTATCTGGCGCTGGAAAAGAAGACTCCAGCGGAATGATTGGATACGCCTGAACTTCGGCTGAGAGAGCCGAGGCTCAGGAGGTTTACTCTTTCAGTGCCGGTACAGGGTTGCGCCCGGGAAAAAACAGGATGTTCCATGGCTGGTTGCAGCGGCTGTGGTCATGCTTGTCGGGAACAATATACAATACCCCCACATCTTTAATGACCTTTCCCGGCTGACGATCCTGCCCTGTGCCATCCATCTGCCGGGTTTCATCTGCTTCAGACTGCTGTTTCTTCAGTCTGTGCGGCGCGTGAAGCGAGATAACTATGACCGACGAACAGAGAGCGTTTCTGCTGGCACCGCTGGCTATGCCGTTTGCATTTATTTTTTATGCGTTTTTTGCCGATGTGCCCGGTTTCGATCTGCAGTCCGGTGTCGGAAGCTATATCGCCGCGGTGCTGACGATTACTTTTTTTGGCACGCCGGTCGTTTATATCTTCGAATTTTTTATCGGTTACCGCTTTTACCGGCTGTTCCTGAAAAAGAACCGGATCAATATCTTCTCGCTGGCCATCGGCGGCATTCTGATCGCCGATATTCCGATGTTTATGATTCTGTTGTTCAGTGGTTTCAGCAGTGAAACATATGATCTTTCGACAGTCTTACCGATGTTTTCATTTGTCGGGCTGGTGATCGGCCTGACCTTCTGGTTTGTCCTGAATCAACGGCAGATTATGGAGCGGTTAAGGAACAGAGCCTGATTGCTGCATGACGGATGCCGGTGGGCCAGGCCGCGTAGCGGCGTCCTCCCTCACATAAGAGCTGAATCCTGATTGCGCCCACTCGGGCGCCTTCATTTTTCTGACACGGCTCAGAAAAACGAAGCAAAAAGAACCCGCCCTGTGCCACCGGCCTCCGGCTGCCCTCACTCCTCGACTGAAACGGGCGCTGCGCGAACTCGGCCTGCGGCCTCAGACAAGCGCTTGCTAAACCCCGCTTCAGTCTGCGGGGCTCGGCGGGGGCAAAGGGGAGTAGGGTGCCGTGTGATAGCTCAGTGTCAGTTCAAAGGTTGATCGCAGGCACGGACTCATTCTTCCCTTCTGTGCTTCCGAGCATTGCAGCTTGTAAATGGATTAGTGGGAGGACTGTTTGAGGCCACAGGCCGAGTTCCACAGCACCCATTTGCAAGCGAAACGCGCAGGGAAGCTGGCGAAGCCAGCCAGGCAGCAGGGGCGGCTTTGGATTGTTAAGGCCTTTGGGCCCCCAAAGACCTTAACTCGCCGTCGGGCGAAAAGCGGGCTATCGGCGAACTCGACAGGCCAGAATTTCCCCTGAATTACAGAATTCATTTGATAGTTCAGGTTGCGCCCATTCGGGCGCCTTCATTTCTCTGAAGTGGTTCAGAGAAACGGAAGTAAAGAGAACCCGCCCATGCCACCGGCCTTCGGCTTCCCTCACTCCTCGACTGAAACGGGCGCTGCGCGAACTCGGCCTGCGGCCTCAGACAAGCGCTTGCTCTATCCCGCTTCAGTCTGCGGGGCTCGGCTGTGGCAAAGGGGAGCAGGGTGCTGTGTGATAGCTCAGTGTCAGTTCAAAGGTTGATCGCAGGCACGGACTCATTCTTCCTTTCTGTGCAGCCAAACAGTACCCATAAAAAAAGGCCGGCGTGATGCCGGCCTTTGCGCGCAGGACTGCCGAATCCGTCGACAGACTTACAGACTGCTCTTCTTCAGATTGTTGCGTACCGCCTCGCTGTACCAGTCGACAAAGTTGATCACCCCGAACTCGTAGGTCTCGGAATAGGGACCGGGCTGGTAGCCGACGGAGTTGATGCCGCGCTGGTTCTCCTCCGCCAGCGCCTTGTCCTGGGCGTTAGTGGCATCCCAGACCTGACGCAGGCGGGCCGGATCGTAGTCGATTCCTTCCACCGCATCCCTGTGAACCAGCCATTTGGTGGTGACCATGGTCTTCTGTGCCGAGATCGGCAGCACCCGGAAGACGATGGCGTGATCGCTCTGCATATGGTTCCAGGAGTTGGGCAGGTGGAGGATACGCATGGAGCCCAGCTGACGATTCTTAATCCGTCCCATCAGCTTCTCGCAGCCCTGCTCGCCGTTAAGGGTCATCACCTCGGTGCCCTCTTTCAGCGGCATCCGCACGATGCGGTTACGCAGGCCGTGTTCCACATGCTTGTGGGGAATGCCCTCGGCGTCCCAGGCCTGCGCCTGTTTCTCGTAGTGGGCGAGAAACTCGTCGGAGGCGCGGGGGTCGGTGGTATCGTCCCACTCCAGCAGAGTGTTGAGTAGTTCCGGATGAGAGCCGGCACAGTGGTAGCACTCGCGGTTGTTCTCGATCACCAGTTTCCAGTTGGCGTCCTCGACGATGGTGGTCTCGACGGCGACTTTGGTGTTCTCCATGTCGTAGGGTTCCATGTACTCCTCCAGCGAGGCCAGGAACGGTTCCAGCGCCGGCGGCTCGTCCTTCGCCAGGCTGATAAAGATAAAGCCACCGGCGGTGCGACAGTGAGCCGGTTTCAGGCCATGCTGCTTGATGTCGAAGCTGTCGCCCATCTCGGTACCGGCGTAGAGCAGGTTACCCTTCAGATCGTAGGTCCACTGATGATAGGGGCAGACCAGGTTGGCGACCTTGCCGCGGTGTTCGGTGCAGATCCGCGAGCCGCGGTGACGGCAGACGTTATGGAAAGCCTGAACGCCGCCGTCGCCGTCACGGACGATCAGTACCGGGTTCTGGCCGATCTCAACGGTGATGTAGTCGCCTTTAGCCGGTACTTCGCAGGTCATGCCGACGAAGATCCACTCCTTCTGAAATACCTCCTCCATGTCCACCCGGAACATATGGGGGTCGTTGTAGAGCGGCTGCGGCAGCGACAGGTTACGAGGACGTTCATCCAGCAGTCGGTGCATTGCGCTGCGTGCCTGTTCGTAGCTGTTATATCTGATATTCAGCAAATCATGCTCATTCATCAATCTGTCCTCATCTTGTAGTTATTTACTGCTGTTCTCTGAATGAGATTTGCGGACCGGACTTCTTTGCCGGCCGTACTGCAGGGGGAGCTATGCTCTACCAGGTTTGCCGGCGCGGTTTGACTGTTTACGACGCGAACCGGTGTCTTTTTCGACGTACAATCGGTTGGCAGGGCCGATGAGGCGCGGCAATGGACCCTATGAACAAGTTGATGTCGCTATCAGCTAACCGTCACTGTCATTCGAAGCAGAAAATGACATAAGTCAGATTCGGCCGTGGTGCCGATCGGGGGAAATCACGTTGTATATCGTCTTTTAACCCATTTATCAGCAACCCCTGCCGCGATAAAACAAGTAGTCGCGGCTTCAGTAACAGACCGGGGTTCCGACATCGTCACAGCCGAATTCGTCCGGGGCGGCGGAGTTCGATGTCGGAACCCCGGGTTGGGAGACCGCCCTATGAACAGCCTTAACGAAGCAACTGCAACCGTAGTACCGGCGCCGCCGACCTCTCAGTACCTGCATGCGGTCAATACCCAGACCTGGACCAACGGTCGTCACCAGGTCCGGTGCGTCAAGGCGATCCAGGAATCCTGGGATGTCCGCACCTTCTGCTTTATGGCTGAACAGCCGGTGATGTTCTTCTTTAAGCCGGGCCAGTTCGTGACCCTGGAACTGGAGATCAATGGCGAACAGGTGATGCGCTCCTACACCATTTCCAGCTCACCGTCGGTGCCCTACAGCTTCTCCATCACCGTTAAGCGGGTGCCCAACGGACTGGTCTCCAACTGGCTGCACGACAACCTCAACGAAGGGGATGAGCTGGCGGTACACGGCCCGGTGGGCCAGTTCAACTGTATCGATTACCCCGCCGATAAAGTGCTGCTGCTGTCCGGTGGTGTCGGCATCACCCCGGTGATGTCGATGGCGCGCTGGTACTTCGATACCAACGCCGAAGTGGACATGACCTTCGTCCACAGCGCCCGTACGCCGAGGGATATCATCTTTCACCGTGAGCTGGAGCATATGTGTTCGCGGATCAGCAACTTCACCCTCCACCTGATCTGTGAGCGCCAGGAGATCGGTCAGTCCTGGTCCGGTTACCGGGGATTCCTCGATCAGTCAAAACTGGAGATGATCGCGCCGGACTTTATGGAGCGCGAAGTCTATTGCTGCGGACCGGCGCCTTACATGGCCGCGGTGAAGGCGCTGCTGGAAGCCAATGGTTTCGATATGCGCCGCTACCACGAAGAATCCTTCGGGGCGACGCCGGCCGACATCGAGCAGGAAGCCATCGACCACGCCGAGATCGCCTCGGAGGAGGCGGAAGCGCTGAGCAACCAGGAGATGCTGGAGGTGCAGTTCACCACCACCGGCAAGAGCGTACAGATCGCCCCCGGAGAGACCGTTCATACCGCGGCTTCCAAGCTGGGTATGCATATTCCCAAAGCCTGCGGCATGGGGATCTGTGGTACCTGTAAGGTGCTGAAAACCAGCGGTGAGGTGGTGATGGATCACAACGGCGGCATCACCGATGAAGATGTGGAAGCGGGCTATATCCTGTCCTGCTGCAGCGTGCCCACCTCCGATCTGACGGTGGACTGCTGATTTAGTCTGCTGATGCTGCCGGCCATCGGGTCGGCATGCGTTCCCGGTCGGACTGTAACTGAGAACCCCAAAGAGGAGAGTATCCGTGGATGACGCTGAACTGATTGCCCAGGCAGAAATGTCTCCCTGTGTCGGAGTCTGCAAGCTCGATGATACCACCGGCTGGTGCTATGGCTGCGGTCGTACTCAGGATGAGATCGACGACTGGCAGCAGTACGACGAGCCGAAGAAAGAGTTGCTGGAAGCGGCACTGCCGGATCGGGTCCGGGAGCTGCTGGAACGGCGGCGGGCGGAGCGGGGCACCAAACGCGGCGGTCGTCGCGCCCGGGCCCGCTGACTCATCGGCGACCCTGTCGGGAGCTCTGTTTGTGGTGCTGCCCTCTGTCAGACCCGGACTCCGCCTGGCCGGCGTCGCCCACTGAACACTTTATGCCGCTGCCGTGGCAGTTCCGGTTACTATAAAGCTGATAGTTTGCTGCGGGGGACGCCGTGCCGGTGGCCGGTGCCCGCGAATTCATCCGAAAAGACAGGCAGAGGTAGATTATGTCATTTCGACTGGGGATCGATACCGGCGGTACTTATACGGATGCGGTTCTGGTGGATGACCGCCAGCAGGTGGCGGCCACCTTCAAGAGCCTGACCACCCGCCACGACCTGACTATCGGTATCGGCAATGCTCTTGCCGGCCTGCCGGCGGAGCTGCTGGAGCATATCTCGCTGATCTCGCTGTCCACCACCCTGACGACCAATTCCGTAGTCGAAGGGCAGGGGGCGCCGGTCTGTGTATTATTGCCCGGCTACGACGAGCGCCAGGTGGCGCAGAGTGGACTCGCTGACATTGTCGCCGAAGATGCCGTAGCGCTGCTGAGCGGCGGTCACAACGCCACCGGCGATGAGAGCAGGCCGCTGGATCTGGATAGTGCCCGACAGGTCATTCTGGCGAAAAAAGACAGCGTCTCCGCCTTCGCCATCTCCAGTATGTTCGGCACCCGTAACCCCGGCCATGAACTGGCCCTTCGCTCGCTGGTGGAGGAGTTGACTGGCAAACCGGTGGCCTGCGGCCATGAGCTGGCCAGCAGCCTGGGCGCCCCGCAGCGGGCCCTGACGGCGGCTCTGAACGCTCGCATGGTGCCCTATATACAGCGACTGATCGCCTCGGTTAAACAGATTCTGGCCAGCCATGGGATCGATGCGCCACTGATGATCGTCAAGGGCGACGGCTCGCTGGTCAATACCGAAACCGCCCTGCAGCAGCCGGTGGCGACGGTGCTGTCCGGGCCCGCCGCCAGTGTGGTCGGTGCCTGTGCGCTGAGCGGCCTGAAAAATGCCGTGGTCGCCGATATGGGCGGTACCACCACCGATATCGCCATCGTGACCAACGGTCAGCCCGAGCTCTGCTCAGACGGCGCCAGAGTGGGCAACTGGCAGCCGATGGTGGAAGCGGTACGGGTCTATTCGGTGGGGCTGGGAGGCGACAGTGAAGTTCATTTCAGCGCGGCGGGCGGCCTTGAGATCGGTCCGCGCCGGGTGGTGCCGATGTGTCTGCTGGGTCAGCAGTATCCCTGGGTTCTCGAGCGTCTGGAACTGCAGCTGGGAGCCTTCCCCAACGCCCGCCACAACCGTTTCGTGATGCGGCTGGAAAATAACGAGGTGATGCTCAATCAGCTCAGTGCCGAGGAGACCCGGGCCTGGGAAGCGCTGGCTGACGGGCCGGTGGAACTGGATGCGGTGGCGGAACAGGATCGCAATCTGGCACGTTCACTGGCGCGGCTGCAACGTGCCGGGCTGGCGATCTACAGCGGCTTTACACCCTCCGATGCCGCTCATGTGCTGGGCCTGAGCGATCACTGGTGTCGTCGCAGTGCTGAGCTGGCCGCCAGAATCTGGGCCCGACAGCTGCGCAATCTGTATGGCTTCGGCAACTGGCAGAACGGCGATGCCGAGGCACCCAGCCGTCAGGTCTACAATCTGGTGACTGAGCAGATCAGCCGTACGCTGATCGAGGCGGGGCTGCATCAGAGCAGCAGGCTGAACGAAGCCCGGGCCCGTAATCTGGCAGACCTGCTGACCGGGCTGATCCTCGAAAATACAGGCAGTAAAAGCACGAACCCGTTGTTTAAGATCGATTTTGCCAGCGATTACCCGGTGGTGGCGGTGGGGGCGCCCTCCGCCAGTTATTATCCGGCGGTGGTTGAAAAACTGGGGGTGGAGTTGCACCTGCCGCAGCACGGCGAAGTGGCCAACGCCGTAGGTGCGGTGATGGGCTCGGTGGTCCAGCGCGCTCAGGTGATGATCTCCCAGCCGACTTTCGGGGTGTTCTGTCTCTATCACCGGGACGAACCGAAGCGTTTCTCCAGCCTCGATGAGGCGGTGGTCTGTGCCGAGCAGATTGCCAGCGAGGAAGCGCTGCGACTGGCCCGCGCAGCCGGAGCCGAGTCGGTTGAAATTCAGCTGACCCGCAGTGACAACCATGTATCACACGATATCGACGGCGACCTGTTCCTGGATTGTCAGATTACCGCCATCGCCTCCGGTCGTCCGGACTGCAGTGCGCTGCAGCTGGATGCCGATCAGGGGGGGAACGAAGTCGGTGCCGGATCCGAGTGCCGGAAGGCGGCAGCGAGAAGCAGCCTGGCGGAGGGGATCGTCCAGGTCTCGGGGACCGGCTGAGCGGCATCATACAGACCAGAATCTTATTGAGTCGGAGCGGGGGGAGTAATGCTCAGGGAGCTCGAAAATCGGGTCCGCAGTCAGGGTCTGCTGGTGCGTTCGATCTTCAGAGTGACACCGGAAGATCGAGTGCCGGTGCTGGCCGATGGCCAGCCGGCGGTAACTCTGATCCTGGTGGGTAATGCCGGCTCCGCCATGTGGCAGTATTTCCGCCGTTCACCCGAGTATGCCGACGGCCGTCCGGATCCGCTGGATCGCTGGAGCCAGCGACTGGCCGGTCAGCTGGCGGAAGAGTTTGGTGGCGAGGCGCTCTATCCCTTTGGTGGTCCGCCGTTTCATCCGTTTCTGAGCTGGGCCCGCCGTGGTGATCCTTCGGTGGCTTCGCCCCTGGGGTTGTCGCTGGACCCGCGCTATGGCCTCTGGCACGCCTACCGCTTCGCCCTGAGTCTGCCGCAGTCGCTGACAGAGACCCTCGAGGTTGCAGCTCCCGGCCAGCGTCCCGACCCCTGTGGGGACTGCGAATCACGGGGCTGCCTCAGCGCCTGCCCGGTGGGGGCCTTCAGCGGGCAGCGTTACGACAGTCGCAGCTGTGCCCGCTTTCTCGCTGCCCATCCGGATCATCCCTGCAATAAGCTGGGTTGTCGGGCGCGGCGAGCCTGCCCGGCGGGCCGAAGCTATCAGTACGAACCCGACCATGCCCGATTTCATATGCGGGCGTTTGTGGAGAATCACTGTCCGCCCGACAGCCACTGAATCCGTTGACGACCAGGGAGTGAGCGATGAGTTACCGCCTGTACAGCGCACCTGACAGCGCCAACATTGTCATCCATATGATTCTGGAGCAGCTGCAGGCGGATTTTGAAATCTGCTGGGTGGATCGCAGCCGGAGCGAGCACAGACAGCCGGCCTACAAAGATTCCCTCAATCCTCAGGGGCTGATTCCGGTGCTGGTGGATGAGGGGACGCCGATCTTCGAAACCGCAGCTATCGCCCTGCATCTGTCGGATCAACACCGACAACTGGCACCGCAGCAACCCGGATCAGCGGCCCGTGCACAACTGCTGCAGTGGCTGTTCTACCTCTCCAATACGCTGCACGCGGATCTTAGGGTTCAGTTCTACAGCCATCGCCATGTCAGCGATAGCCACCTTGCTGATTCTCTGGTGACACAGACTCGAAAGCGAGTGGGCGATCACTTACGGCTGCTGGAGGAGGTGCTGTCAAAGCAGCCGGCTGGGCCCTGGTTTCTGGGTGCTGAGCTGTCGATTCTGGACTTCTACCTCGGGGCGCTCTGTCGCTGGGCCGTACTCTATCCCCCGGGTGGGGCGCTGGTGGAGGGGCGGCCCAACAGTCTGTCCCGGCTCAGCGAGCTGCTGAAAGCGCTGGAGCAGCTGCCCGCGGTGGCCCGGGCGCTGCGGGCGCAGCAGATCAGCGCCCCTTTCTTTACTGATCCTTCACCACCGGAACTGCCCCGCCATCAGGTCTGCTGATCTGCTGGTCCGGAACCGCTCCGGTGTTACCGATCAGCCGTCTCAGTTCCGGACCGGTATCCAGGTCGGTATCGGCAGCTCGTTGACCCGCAGGGTGGCGATCAGGGTGTTGAGCAACAGGCAGGCGATGGTCATCGGGCCTACCCCACCGGGGACCGGGGTAATTGCCGCCGCCTGCTCTCTGGCACCGGCGAAATCCACATCTCCCACCAGTTCAGGCTTACCGTCGCTGCCCTCAACCCGGTTGATACCGACATCGATCACCGTGGTACCGGGACTGATCCAGTCCCCCCGGACCATCTCCGGCTGACCGGTTGCCACTACCAGAATATCGGCGTTACGGCACTCCTGCGCCAGGTCTCGACTGCGGGAGTGAGCGATGGTAACGGTACAGTTCTCGTTCAGCAGCAGTGTGCTCATCGGTTTGCCGACGATGTTGGAGCGTCCCAGCACCAGCGCCCGGGCGCCACTGAGATCACCCAGCTGCTCCTTCAGCAGCATCAGGCAGCCCAGCGGCGTGCAGGGAATCATGCCGATACCGCCGGTGGAGAAGCGGCCGACATTCAGCGGGTGGAAGCCGTCGACATCCTTTTTCGGGTCGATGGCGCTGATCACCCGGTCGGAATCGATCTGTGCCGGTAGCGGCAGCTGCACCAGAATGCCATTGACACTGGCATCCCGGTTCAGTCGGTCAATCAGACTCAGCAGCTCCTGCTGGCTGGTGTCTGCCGGCAGCCGGTGTTCAAAGGAGTGCATGCCGGCTTCCCGGGTCTGCCGAATCTTATTGCGGACGTAGACCTGACTGGCGGGATCTTCCCCCACCAGCACCACGGCCAGGCCGGGGCTGATGCCCCGTTCGGCCAGGGCTGCCACTTCCCCGGCTATTTTTGTACGTAGCTTGCTGGCATAGGCTTTGCCATCGATAAGTTGTGCCATCTGTCTGGCCTTCTGTTGTTTACTGGTTAGTCGGCGCCGATGCTGCGCAGCAAATGCCGATCCTGGCCGGCACTGCTGTGGCGTTCTGCCAGCGGCAGTTCCAGGAGGGTCGTCACCGGCGGCAACTGACCGGCTGACGACATCCAGTCGAAAACCGCTGCCTGAGATGACGCAATCAGCAAAGTTTCCGTCCCTGTTCACAGGCCGCAGGATGTGCCCGTTGCTGATGGGCTGCCGGCTCTTCTGCGCTGGCCGGCTGATTTTGCACTGCGTGTAACTGTGGTGAAAAGGATCGGAACTGTTGGTGAAAAGTCGTAGAAATTCCTGAAACTCCGAATCTGGCTGTTACAGATTAGGTGTGTCAGCCCCACGGGCTTATCTGCCCGCGACCCGCTTTATTCGGACCGCGACAGGACCATTTTCGGGAGTCGCTTTTCAGTAAACCCGTGTCGCAACGATGTCAGCAGCTGAGGTTGCCTCCCCATAATCTAAAAACCACATGCCGTCCAGGGGTCTTCTGTGAGAATCCCCTGCGCCTCTGGGTCACAGAGGACCGGATATTAAGATAGCGATGAAATGGCTGAGCCGACCCATCGCTGAGTAAATTTTAGCTTTTTGGGGCCTGGCCAATGACCGACGAAATCTACGACGACGAAGAGCTTGATCTCTCCACCCTGCCGGACGACGAACTGGTAGAGCAGATGCACGACGACCTTTACAACGGCCTGCGTGAGGAGGTTGTCGAAGGAACCGAGATCCTGCTGGAGCGGGGCTGGGGTCCGGACAAGGTGCTGAACGAAGCGCTGGTGGCCGGTATGGCGATCGTCGGCGTCGATTTCCGTGACGGCATTCTGTTTGTGCCGGAAGTGCTTTCCGCCGCCAATTCCATGAAGGGCGGTATGGAAGTGCTGCGTCCGCTGCTGGCGGAAACCGGTGCTGAGTCCGTCGGCAAGATGGTGATCGGTACGGTTAAGGGCGACATCCACGACATCGGTAAGAACCTGGTGGCGATGATGATGGAAGGGGCCGGCTTCGAAGTGATCGATATCGGCATCAACATTCCGGTGGAGGAGTACCTGGCGGCTCTCGAAGAGCACAAGCCGGACATTCTCGGCATGTCGGCGCTGCTGACCACCACCATGCCTTACATGAAGGTGGTGATCGACACCATGAAGGAACAGGGCGTTCGCGACGACTACATCGTACTGGTGGGTGGCGCGCCGCTGAACGAAGAATTCGGCGAAGCGGTCGGTGCCGACGGCTACTGCCGCGATGCCGCGGTCACCGTGGATATGGCCAAGGCGATGGTCGCCGAACGCCGCGCGGCCTGACCTTCGGACTGCTGGCAGGAGTAACCGCAGATGAGCGCCCCGTCACCGGCACTGCAGCAGACCCGAGCTGCTGCCGAACCGGCCGACCAGGCGCTGCGGCAGGCGCTGTCGCCGGCTGTGGAGCTGCCCTCTGCGGTGGTTATCACCTGCTCTGCGCTGTTGCGGGAGATCCACAGTCTCACCCGCGCCAACGGCTGGGAGCATCTGCAGGCGAAGACCATCAGCGCCGAGCTGCACAACCATCCGGAGAAGATTCCCGGTGCCGTGAAGGCGCTGATCGACGAGTCGAAAGCCGAAGGTCATCAGGTCTTCGTCGCCTACGGTGATTGCGGTACCGGCGGGCTGCTGGATGCCGTGTTGCAGCAGGAAGGGGTGGAGCGTATTCCCGGCGCTCACTGCTACGAGTTTTACAGCGGGACAGAACAGTTTGCCGAGTTCCATGAAGCGGAGCTGGGTACCTTTTACCTGACCGATTTTCTGGTGCGCCATTTCGATCGGTTGGTGATACGCGGCCTGGGGCTGGACCGTAAACCGGAGCTGGAACCCCTGTATTTCGGCCACTATCGCAAGTTGCTGTACATCGCACAGAGTGTCGATCCGGAACTCAGGCAGCAGGCAGAGGCGGCCGCGCAACGGCTCGGCCTGAGGTTTGAATATCACTACGCTGGCAGTGGTGATCTGGGTGCGGCGCTGCATAACTTCAACCGACGTATTGCGGTGGAACTGAAGTAGTTTCAGCTCCCTGGACCTGAATTTTGTGATCACGGCAGCGACTGCCGTGGCAGGAGGTGCTTGTGTATTCCGTTCGACTCTGGACCGTGCGTCATGCCGGAACCTTTGAGCGCATCTACAAAATGTTTGAGCCGGTACTGGTCAGACTGCATCCGCTGTGGAAAGCGGTGGGCTATGAGCGCGCCGAAAAACCGATGACTAAGGTCGAGCAGTTCTGCAAAGGACTGTTGTTCGACTGCAAGATGTGCGGGCAGTGTGCGCTCAGCTCCACCGGCATGTCCTGCTCCATGAACTGCCCGAAGAATCTGCGCAATGGCCCCTGCGGTGGGGTCCGTATGAACGGAAACTGCGAAGTCTATCCCGAACGTCGCTGTGTCTGGGTCGAGGCCTGGAACGGCAGCCGCCGGATGAAGGACGGCGATCGCATCCTCAATGTTCAGAAGCCGGTCAACTTCAGTCAGCAGGGTTCCTCCTCCTGGCTGCGGGTGGTACGGACCATCGCCACCGACCGGGATCAGGCGAAAGAGCTGAAATAAGAGCTTTAGAAAGAGCAGCAGACAGATACTCACCGTTCGGTGCCCGGCACCGAACGGATCTGACAACGGCAGCGGACGTCTGCAGAGACAGTCCGCTGCTTACATAACAAAAACACCAGAGTCGAAGGAGAGTTGCAGTGTATTTCGACGACGAACCTACACCAGGCGAACACCTGCCAATACTGCCGGGCCATACATCCCCGGGCAGACTGGAACGGGTACTGCGGGCCGGTGAATTTGCTGTAACCGCCGAGCTGGCGCCGCCGGATTCCGCTAATCCGGAAGACGTTTACGAGCGTGCCCGCGTCTTCGACGGTTATGTCGATGGTATGAACGCCACCGACGGCTCCGGCGCCAACTGCCATATGTCCAGCGTCGGCATGTGTGCTCTGCTGACCCGGATCGGTTATGCGCCGGTGATGCAGATCTCCTGTCGCGACAAAAACCGTATCGCCATCCAGGGCGATGTGCTGGGCGGGGCCGCCATGGGCGTGACCAACATGCTCTGTCTCAGCGGTGACGGTGTCCAGGCCGGTGACCATCCGGAAGCGAAACCGGTGTTTGATCTCGACTGTATGTCATTGCTGGAAACCGTCCGCACTATGCGTGATGAGAGCCGTTTTATGAGTGGTCGTAAGATCACCGATCCGCCAAAGGTGTTTCTGGGCGGCGCCGCTAACCCGTTTGCGCCCCCGTATGATTTTCGCCCCCACCGGCTGGCCAAGAAGATCGCCGCCGGAGCGCAGTTTGTTCAGACCCAGTACTGCTACGACATTCCGCGCTTTAAGGAGTATATGGCGCAGGTTCGCGACCTGGGGC